>JAHCLG010000002.1 GCA_026125385.1 Legionellales bacterium | reverse complement strand
CAAGAAGTAGAAAATGAAGATCCAGTAAAATGCGTAATAGCTGATATCGACAATTGTATCTCTTGCATCTCATCAAAAGAAGATGATGGTTTATCTCGTGTTTTAATAGAGCGTATTAAACAACCTGATGTTAATAAATTTATTCTCTGTACTCATCGCACCGTATATAACTCAATTAAAGAATGGCATGGTGCTCTAAGTGGATTAACTTGTAAAACAACCGCGCAAGATTCACAAGCTAAACCTTGGAAAGAACGTCAAACTGTTACTCACATCAAAAAAAATATTGAACAAAATACGGGGAAAAATTGTATTGCGGTATCTACACCGGAAGATCTGCAATTAAAATGCGGTGATGGTTTTAAATTTCTGGAAAAATTGGAATCACAATTAATCTATGATCAACATGGAAATGCCTACGTTGATATCACGGATTATTTAGAAAAAGATCATCATTTTGCGCTGGCTAATTTTCAACAATGTGAATTAACGCGGTTGAAAAACATTCCTAAAATCACCTGGCTAAATATAATCGGTTTTACGGAGGAATTATATTCTAAAATTAATAATCTCGAAACGGAAAATGCGACCTATAAAGAAAGTGGCTTTTCATCCTCAGAAATTACTTTTCTTAAAGAATTATTAAAACATTCTGGTAATCTTGAGCTCAGCAATAAACTACACACCGAATCAGAGCCTTATTTAATTGATCATAATGGAAAAAAAGTTTTAGCCAATACTCTCACTCTTCAACAAGGATATTATTTTAAAAATAAGCAAACATTGTATATGCGACTCGAAAAAGCTATTCACATGAGTAGCCTGCTTATTCCTGCTAAAATAGCTTGTTCTAACACCTCAGAAGAAGACAGTAAAATTCTTTCAGAACTTGAAATAATCGATAATTTACTTTTTAACGACTTTGCAAGCACAATAAAAAGCCGCTATCATTTACCCATTCATAAAAAAATCGAACAACATCCGTTAGCTCAATGTTTTTCAGCCTCCAGCATGAATGATTTTGGGGTTGACTATCAGCTTGGAAAAAATAGCGAATATGTGCAAATCTCGAATTTGTTAGCCGTGCAGCATCCTAATAAAATTATTATTATGGAAATTTTTGATGATAATCTAGAAGATGTGTTACAACACTTATGTTTTCTTGACACTACCCAACTGCCTGAAAATGTATTATTACGTGTCTATCGCTACGATCATGGTGAAGCTATTAATAATAATGACCCACATCCCGCCAAGCCTTTTATCTTATTAGCAAATGCTCAGAAAATCTCTGCAGAAATATGGAAAGCCCATCAACAATTATTTCTTGCCGAAGAAAGTTATCCCCAATTATTTAATGCCGACTTTTTACTGCCTAATATAAATGGCGAATACATTAAAAAAAATATTCGATCTTACTTGGACAAGTTGATTGCTGAAAATAAACTTTCTCAATTTAATTTTATTTTAACGTTATTTTCTCAGTTGCCTGCTGATCGTTTTATTAAAGATGGCATAATATCACTCAAGCTGGATTTTATATTAACATTACAATCTTCCTTGGAACCCCTGTGTAGTGCGGCGAATAATGAGAAATTACTCTTTATTTTAGATAAGATTGAACATTTAGGAAAGTTTGTTAACCATGCCCACACACCAGGATTGAAAGGTCTGTTGAAAATTTTACCTAAGTTTTTTGATTTTTTTAAAAATCCAGATAATTTAACATATCTCTGGCGTAACGCGTTAACCTATTTTGAACAAATAACAAAACGTCGCGCGGAAATTGATACAACGCCTCGAAATACTCCTGTCGATAATGCGGTTAAAATAACTTCGAGAAAATATCGAGACTTGTTAGAAAACTTATTCCTCTTGTTTTTAAATGAACACGATGATTCCACTCAAAATACTCTAAAATACTTTTTAGAAAATTTAATTCAAGAAAAAAATTATTCTATTATAAAATTTATGATTAGCATTCTTCCACATACAGAATTATTTAGAGACGAACTAGAAAAGCTACACGAATCCTGGATGTCTTCGCAACTAATTTTTTTGCCTAACATGCTTATTACTAGAAATTATAAAAAAATCATCCCTCCTGATATTGAGCTTAAATTAGCTAACGATTATCATAATCTCATCATTAAACTTCTCACCCTAAGCACTAACTCACAAGATGATGAGCAAATTAGTGTGCTTATCCTTATAAAAAAACAGATTGCTCAATTACAAAAAAAAATAGACACCATTGTTGTTTGTCAAAAATATTTAACCAGTTTCTTAAAAGCAGACGTAACATGGGAAGAAATTTCTCAATCTAACCTATTTTTCAGAGAAACTTACTTTAAAGTTCAATGCGGCTTGCTTGATTTGATAAATCATGAGAAAAATCTACCTAATTATTTTGATGAGATGATTTATTTCAGTGGCCGCATACTTTCAACACAGCTTCGATTAAAAATCGGGGATATATCCTGTTATAAAATATTAAATCAAATGAAGGAGCTTCTTAACAATGATCAATTTGAAGAATTTAGATCTTATGCCCTTTATAATTTTACCTGGGTTGATATAGTGAGCTTGAGGAATTTATTTAATTCAAATTCGCAACACATCCCCAAGGAATTGGTGGAATTATTCTTCAGAATTAAATCTACACATAATGATAATTCCTGGGAAGGTATAATACTTAATACTAAACAAACTTATATCTTAAGACAGTTCCTACAAACGAATGAGCAACCTGAACTGGCAAACAAACTTTTATTCTCTAAACAAGAAATACTCCTTAATACCATCCAAGAGGCTATGGTTTGTAAGTGTAATTTTATCAACTTAGATTACTTCGTTACCATACCATCATCTTCTCTACACTTTAAAGAAACAATATCTTTACGTGGTTATATTAAAAATTTGATCCAAGAGGATTTAGAAAAGGCCAATTTATTATTAGAAACCATTAAAAATAATAATGAGGAAGCATTTAAAGAAGAATTAGCAAAAAAACGCTCAAATTTACCTAGTTTATTTTCACAAACCCACGGTATAAGAATTTATAATGCAATATCAGACAAAGCCAAGCCTAAAGTTACCACGTCTGGTACGCTTTTAAGTGCGCTAGGCACGGGTTTTAGAATAGTTAATCGAGGAATAAACAGTATTTTAAATCAATAAGAAATCATAGCACATTCCCACACAATCCGTTAAACTGCGCGCATGAATATTCACATTATTAAAGAATTTTTATTAACTGCTCAGCAAGACATCTGCGATGCCTTGGCTGCCGAAGATGGCGATAAACATTTTATTGCGGATAGTTGGCAACGCCCTGAAGGCGGAGGCGGCTGTAGTTGTGTTTTAGAAAATGGCCGTGTGCTTGAACGCGCGGGGGTGAGTTTTTCGCATGTTAATGGAGAAAATCTACCGCCTTCCGCCAGCAAGACACGCCCCGAACTTGCAGGGCGTTCGTTTCATGCCTTGGGAATTTCTTTAGTTATTCATCCGCGCAATCCACATGTTCCCACCACTCATGCTAATGTTCGTTTTTTTATGGCAGAAAAAGAGGGCTGTGAACCGGTATGGTGGTTTGGTGGTGGATTTGATTTAACTCCGTATTATGGTGTTGTGGAAGATTGCGTGCATTGGCATCAACACGCCAAAGCCGCGTGCGATCCTTTCGGTAACGATGTTTATCCACACTTTAAAAAAAATTGCGATGATTATTTTTATTTACCGCATCGCCAAGAAGCTCGCGGCATTGGTGGAATTTTTTATGACGATTTAAATCAATGGGGTTTTGACGCCTGTTTTGCATTTACGCAGAATGTCGTTAAACATTTTTTATTAGCCTATATTCCTATTGTCCAAAAGCGTAAAGCCACTCCGTTTACCGAGCAACAGCGCGAATTTCAATTATATCGCCGCGGACGCTATGTTGAGTTTAATTTACTTTACGATCGTGGTACCTTATTTGGCATGCAATCGCGTGGGCGCGCAGAATCCATTTTAACGTCTATGCCACCACTTGTTAGCTGGCGTTATAATTGGCAACCTGCGGATGACAGTGCTGAAGCGAGTTTATATCGCGATTTTTTACCTGCACGCGATTGGTTATCTTCCACGGAGTTAGGTCATTAGATGCGACAATTAATTAAATTACTAGGACGTTCAGGGTTATCGTCGTTCACTAAAGAAATGTTAACCAATTATAAACAAATAGGGGCGGTTGTACCCAGTTCAAAATCGCTAGCCCGAGCGATGGCCGCAGAAATTCCGCTTAACACCGCAGGATTAATTATTGAATTAGGACCAGGAACGGGCGTGGTAACCCAAGCCATTTTAGAGTCAGGTATTCCTCCTCAAAAATTAATTATTATTGAGCGCTCACCCAAATTTGTGCAAATATTAAAAAAACGTTTCCCACAACTCACTATCTTACATGGCGATGCGGTTACCTTGTCAGAATTATTAAAACCTTTTAATCAACCCGTTGATTGCGTAATTTCAAGTTTACCATTGCGGTCATTGCCTCAAGTCATCGTCGCGCAAATTAGTGAAGAGTTAGAAAAAATACTTCATCCTCATAGTACGTTTGTTCAGTATACCTATAGTTTTAAAAATGATCCTGGCCACCAAGTTCGCGAACTTCGCAAAGTGAAATCCCAACGAATATGGTTGAATATCCCGCCAGCACGCATTGATACCTTTCGCTTTTTATAAACGTAATATGGCAGGCGTAATGGTGAACGGTGGTGTATTTTTCATGTGCTGATGCTAGCAAAACGTGCGTTGAATACCAAGCTTAGGTAAATCACGGCACCCACCACCTTGCTTTTCCTCCAAATTTTGTCACAATGGAACTCTGTGGCGGGGCAACAAAAGATTATTTCATGTATTCAAACAGTCATCTTTGCACAACAGCGTTTGAGCGCGTTGCTTACGTTTTTCAAGGCGGCGGTGCGCTTGGCGCTTATCAAGTGGGTGTGTATCAAGCCTTAACTGAGGCCGATTATCAACCCGATTGGATTGCCGGCATTTCGATTGGCTCAATCAATGGTGCGATTATTGCGGGAAATCCGCCCGAGCAACGGCTTAACAAACTGCAAGAATTTTGGCGCCGCATTGCTCATCAACATGTTTTTCTGCCGCCCGATAATTCCATTTTTCGTAATTATTATAATATTTTTTCAGCACAACAAGCCTTGTTATTTGGCCAACCCGATTTTTTCTCGCCGCGCACGGTGAATCCCTGGTGGTCATATTCCACCAAACCCGAAGAATTAAGTTATTACGATTTTTCACCGCTCCGCCAAACTCTTTACGAATTAATTGATTTCGATTTATTAAACCAAGCTAAAATTAAATTAAGCATCGGGGCTGTTAATATTAAAACTGGACGTTTAATTTATTTTAATAATAAAAAATACGATATCTATCCCGAACACATCATGGCGAGTTGTGCATTACCTCCTGGCTTTCCAGCAGTGATTGTTGGTAAAGATCGGTATTGGGATGGTGGTATTTTTTCTAATACACCATTAAGCATTATTCTCGACAGTAAAACCAAATTAGATACCCTATGTTTTATGGTCGATTTATTCAGTGGCATTGGCAAGCTCCCCACCAATATGGATGAAATATTAGAACGTCATAAGGACATTTCTTATTCTGGCCAATCGCGACGGATGTTGAAATTATTTACCGATAAACAAAATTTGCGGCGTGCCATTGCGCGTCTCGGTGAAAAATTAACGCCAGAACAACATGACGATCCTGAAATTCAAAAAATCTTAAATAAAGGTAATCCAAAAACGTTACACGTCGCGCATTTAGTTTATGCCGCCAAAGACACCGATCGCTTTTCCAAAGATTATAATTTTTCTAGTCACGCGATAAGCGATCACATGGAAGCCGGATATGCCAATGCGAAAGCGCTGATTACCCAATCACCCTGGTATTTAGCGCATCCTAAAGATGTCGGCGGTTTAGTTTACGAAGCTCCGCTTAATCCTAGAATGGAACCAGACGATCACGAATAAGTTGACGAGTTCATGTATTCTCGCTACTCTCACTTGCATGATAAATCCATTTTATTGAAGACAATGAAAACACAATTAGAAGAGTTATTGCTGCAAGCATTAGGCAATTTACAACACCAAGGCATTCTTCCTCAAGAGTGTTCTTTGAATCCACAACTTACTCATACTCGTAATCCTGAGCACGGCGATTTTGCCACCAATTGCGCCTTGGTGTTAGCCAAAATAGCCAATGTGCCACCCAAAGCACTGGCCGAAAAAATCATTCAAGAAATGGCAGAGTCTCCATTATTAAAAAAAATCGAATTAGCAGGACCCGGGTTTATTAATTTTCATTTAAACGCGCAATCCGCTAGTCATATTATTCAAACGATTTTGCAGCAAGGCGATGAGTTTGGAAATAATCTGAGTGGCGAGCATAAACGCATTCACGTGGAATATGTGTCCTCCAATCCCACTGGTCCATTGCATGTGGGGCATGGTCGTCAAGCAGCCTATGGAGATTGTGTTGCCAATTTATTAGTAGCCAATGGCTTTCACGTTCACCGTGAATATTATGTTAACGATGCCGGAAGGCAAATGTCGATATTAGCCATTAGCACCTTGCTACGCTATCAAGAAATCAAAGGGCAGACGGTGAATTTTCCTCGCAATGGCTATCAGGGCGACTATATCAAAACCATTGCCAACGCATTGGATGATTTCCCTGAAAATTATGTGATCAATTTAGAGGAACTCTATCGCGATGTGCCTCAAGATCTACAAGACGATGACAGTGGCGATAAAGAAAAACATATTGATGGCTTAATTGCCAATGCCAAAAAATTATTAGGTGAAAAACAATTTCTCAAGGTATTAAACCTGGTTTTAACTGAAATATTAGCCGATATTCGCGATGATCTCAGCGAATTTAATGTTCATTTCGATGAATGGTTTTCCGAACGCAGTTTATTAGATTCTGGTGCGCTTCAACATGGCATTGAAACCCTCAAAGCCAAGGGTTTAACCTATGAAAAAGCAGGGGCATTATGGTTTCGTTCCACCGATTTTGGCGATGAAAAAGATCGCGTGCTCATTCGTGCTAATGGCATCACCACCTATTTTGCTTCAGACGTTGCTTATCATTTAAATAAATTAGAACGTGGCAATGAATTGATTTTAGATATTTTAGGCGCCGACCATCACGGTTATTATCCACGTGTGCGCGCCATCATGACTGCATTGCGGGGAAATCCTGAATGCTTAAACGTCTCGCTGGTACAATTTGTCACGTTATATCGTCAACAGAAAAAAGTGCAAATGTCGACAAGAAGCGCTTCTTACGTAACATTGCGCGAATTGCGTGAAGAAGTCGGGAACGATGCCGCACGCTTTTTTTATATCTTACGTAAAAATGAACAACATTTGGATTTTGATTTGGATTTAGCGAAATCGCATTCTAACGATAATCCTATTTACTATATCCAATACGCGCATGCGCGCGTGGCAAGTGTGCAACGCGAATTAAATAAACAAGAACTTCACTGGGATAAAACTGCTGGTTTAGCGCAATTAACCCGCTTGAATACCGAACATGAAAAAGCATTGATGCGTAATTTAAGTCGATTTCCAGAAATTGTTTATAACGCCGGTCATCAGTATGATCCGCATTTAGTCGCTCATTACTTACGTGATCTAGCCAACGACTTCCATACTTATTACAATGCTCATAAAATCATTGTGGATGATACGGATTTGAGAAATGCGAGACTGTGCTTGGCCATAGCCACTCAACAAGTTCTCAAAAATGGATTAAAATTACTCGGAATTGCAGCACTTGAAGTAATGTAAATGCCAAAAGATTATGCGAAATATTCATCTTCCTCTGCGCGCGCGCGGAAACATGGCAACCCTCGAGGTTCGGCTAGGCATTCACATACCTCTGCCACCAGTCCTTTTAAATGGTTATTCGTGGGATTATTACTGGGATTTTGTGCCACCAGCGGATTTTATTTTTATCAACACAATCCGCGCTTGCAACAGTATATTCAACAATTACTGCATCGCACGCATGCAGAGCCTGCCCCCATTAAGGTAGCAGCTGTAAAACCTCCACAACCCACCACACCACCACAGCCTAAATTCGATTTTTATACTTTATTGCCGAAGCAGCAAGTACCTTTAACTCCGCATTATCAACAATCCCTGGCGGAAAAAACGGCAACGACCAACACTTCTCTACCCAAGCCAACACCTCCCGCAACGCCATCACCGGCAACAGCCCCTACACCTCAAAACACATCGCCTGCGCCCACTGCAGTTGCCACCAATAATACCAACACACCCACGAAAACAGACACCAATAATCGCTACATTTTACAAATCGCGGCGTTTCAATCGGAGCAAGATGCCGATCACTTAAAAGCTCAATTATCTTTACTCGGATTTAGCGTGCGCATTGATCCCACACAAAACAATGGCAAAACCTGGTATCGCGTGTGGGCTGGCCCCTATACCTCGCGCACCCTCGCCAAAAGCGACCAAGACCGCTTAAGCTCCAATCAAATTAAAAGTTTATTGCGCGAAATGCCGGCTTAAACCCTGTGCCTTCCTATTTTAAGAAGTAAACGCTTAAAATCTTCAGCGTAACGCTTGGTTGAAGTCATAAACTATGCGTCATATAATATGGCGCATAGTTTATGACGGAGCAACAATGATGGAAGAATATTTCCCACTCCATATAGCAACAGGCAAAGCGTTTTGCAACCGTAGTGAGGAGCAAAATCACTTATTTGAAAATATTAACCGCAATAGACCCACCTTAATTATGTCGACAAGACGTTACGGAAAAACCAGTCTTGTTTCGCAAGTGGTTAATAAAAATAATTGTTTTTTTGCTAAAGCTGATTTTATGTCGGCTATTGATATAGACGATGTGGAGAGAATCATCACTACCGCGGTAGGTAGTTTACTGGTGAGTCTTGAAAATGGCGTAAAAAAAGCCCTCACGTTAGCAACAAATTTTTTTTCCGACTTAAATTTTAATATTTCACTGGATAGATCGGGAATAAAGTTTGAAGCTAGCAGGAAATCGGTAAAACCGCACCGCAGAATAAGAGGATTATTGGATAGATTAAGAAATCTATCCAAACAATATGATAAGCCATTAGTGCTGTATTTTGACGAATTTCAACATCTTTCCGAAATTATTGCAGATGATTCCATGGAAGCTGTTATACGCGAAATTGCCCAAGAACCGGCAAATATTAGTTTTATTTTTTCGGGGAGTAATCGTCATCTCATACAAAAAATGTTTGATGATAAAAATCGACCCTTTTACAAGTTATGTGACAAAATCAATTTAAAGAGAATATCTAAAGCAGATTATCATAAACATATAGCAAAAATAGCAAATGTAACAAAGATAAAGAACATCACAACCAATGTTATTGATACTATCTTGGAATGTACTGAGTGTCATCCTTACTATGTAAATTTACTCTGTGATAGAGTTTGGCGACAAAAAGACATCAACGAGAATATTGTATTATCTACTTGGGATAAATATGCGCTAGAAGAGCGTTCTCATGTTGCAATTGAAATAGAAAATTTAAGCCAACATCAAAAAAAATTATTAATCGTGCTCGCTCGCACCGGTGGAACAAATTCGCCTCGTAGTGATGAATTTATTGCTAAGTGTAACATGGCTGGTTCAACCATTTCTCAAGCACTCAACGTACTGATTCGCAAGGATTATGTCGAAGAAAATATGGGGCACTATACTGTGCTTGACCCGTTAATTGGCTACGTATTACAGCGGTAATTCTTTACCTAGCGTTGGATTGTCATTGCTATCCATTTCTATGCGTCATATTATATGGCGCATAAATTATGTCGCAGAATGCTTTGCGGGAATTAGGTAGCAAGAAGAAGGTCTTTATTCAACGTTATGTTACCTCATTCTTGCCATTAAGCGAGCGGATCACTCTGGCGGGCACACCTGCAACAAAACTGTTTGCGGGAACATCGTGAGTAACCACGGCGCCCGCGCCGACGACAGAGTTTTCGCCAATACTAACTCCACCCAATATCGTAGCGGCAGTCGCAATCCACACATTATTTTCAATGACAATAGATTTCGCTTCTACATAATCAAATCGCTTATCGGGCTCCAGTGGGTGACTAGACGTGATAATATTGACATTGGGTCCAATCATCACATTATCTCCGATATCCACTCCGCCCATATCGTAAATCGTACAACACTGATTGATAAATACTTTATGTCCAATCTTAATTTCTTGACCGCCTGTGGTATAAAAAGGCGGAATAAGATTAAACGTTTCATCGATGGCTTGTCCGGTTAATTCACTGAAGATGGCTCTGATTTTTTCCGCATCATCAAACGACAGTTTATTCAGCTCTGCCGTTAACCTCATCGCACGTCTCACCGCATTCACCATCGCAGCCGATTCCGGGCTACGCGTTTGCACTCGTTTTGTGATAGTCTTTTTGATTTCCATTTTATTCTCCTGCTTTGGTTGGAGGTATGCGTTTTGGCGTGATGGTTTGAATTTGCCGATTTTAAAATGTGTATTAAGTTAAAAGAACAGATGTTATAGTAACGATCATTTTTTATATAGAGTGAAATTATGATTGATCATATTGGCATTACCGTTAGCGATTATAAAAAATCTGTTGCATTTTATAAGGCAGCATTAGCACCGCTGGGTTACGAGTTAATTATGGAAGTGCAGGGATTTGCAGGATTTGGCTTGCGTCAGCAGAGTGGGCCCATTGCTTCTTTGTGGATACATCAGGAAGAATCTCCAATCGCCACCACTCATATTGCCTTTCGTGCTGATTCTCGTGAAGTTGTTGATGCGTTTTATGCCGCTGCCATCCATGCAGGCGGAAAAGATAATGGTAAACCAGGAATAAGAGCCATATATCATCCCAATTATTATGGTGCATTTGTACTTGATCCTGATGGCTACAATATTGAAGCGGTTTGTCATCATCCTCATGAATAACGGTCTATTCACGTATTTTTAATCGCAGATCCACTCAAAAAGTGGGCTTGTGATCCAGCGATTGGAATCTTCGTTAAAAGAGAGAAAATCTCAACACTGGAATTTTTCTACCAGGGATGCTTTCGGATGTGATTTCTCCAATTTGTGTAGCCCCTAATTTTAGATAAAAATGAATAGCATTTGGATGATTTCGATGGCATAAATACCACTTCGTAAAATAAAAATTATTCCATTCAATCGCATCAAAATCATGTTTAAGCGATGGTAAGAAAATGAAAATTTGGTGACTGAACAAGAATATTTATTGAAATGCAATTTGACAAGTAACATACTAGATATACTAAACCTTCTTATTTTTGATAAACATAAATATTACCCTAGGTGACTTTGTGTTATAGTGCATTCTATAGATGTCATTTTATTATATTTATTGAGTTTAAAATTATGACTATTATCAGATCAAATCAGTATTTGATGGGTATCGTCAAAGAACTTAGAAAACTGCCAAACGAAACTGAATGGATCGAGTTTAAAGAAAATAACGAAAAACCGGAAGAAATCGGTGAATATATCTCAGCGTTAGCTAATTCAGCAGCATTAGCAGGAAAAGTTAATGCCTATATAATATGGGGTGTAGCTAATGATACGCATGACGTTATTGGCACGACCTTCAAGCCTGATGGGGTCAAAATTGGCAATGAAGAATTAGAAAATTGGTTGATAAGACTGTTGTCACCTAAGATTAATTTTCATTTTTATACATTAGATTTTGATGAATTCTCGATTGTATTGTTAGAAATCGGTGCGGCTTTCAGGCACCCAGTGCGATTTAAAAATGATGAGTTTATTCGGGTTGGGTCGTATAAGAAAAAATTGAAAGATCATCCAGAGAAAGAACGTGAACTTTGGCGCGCTTTCGAACAATCTCCTTTTGAAAAAGAAATTGCAGCAGAAAATATAAGCGCTGAAGAAGTATTACGTTTACTGAATTATCCTGCTTATTTTTACCTAACCAAATCACCACTACCGGAAAACCGTACAGGTATTCTTGAGGCACTGAAAGCTGAAGAAATGATCGTTAAATCTAAATCGGAGAATTGGAATATTACGAATTTTGGTGCGGTTCTGTTTGCAAAAAAACTTTCTGATTTTTCTCATTTAAGACGAAAATCTGTGCGATTAATTCAGTATAAAGGAACATCTAAACTTGAGACCATTCGAGAAGAATTAAGTGATCAGGGCTATGCTGTAGGTTATGAACTTTTAATTAAAGCCATTATGCAATTAATACCTAGCAATGAAATTATTGGGCAAGCCTTTCGTAAAGAAATATCTATGTTTCCAGAGTTAGCTATTAGAGAGTTAGTTGCTAATGCAATAATTCATCAAGATTTTCATATTAGGGGCACCTCTATTATGATTGAATTATTTTCTAGTCGTATTGAAATAACTAATCCCGGATTACCGTTGGTTGATACGGATCGCTTTTTAGATTACCCGCCGAAATCGCGCAATGAGGCTATTGCTTCGTTCATGAGACGTATAGGTATCTGTGAGGAAAGGGGCACAGGAATTGATAAAGTTATTTCTCAAATAGAAACCTACCACTTACCTGCACCTAGATTTGAAACAACGGCTGAACATACTCGGATCACGTTATTTGAGCGTAGACCTTTTAAAGATATGAGCAAAACAGAAAGGTTGCAGGCTTGTTATCAACATGCTGCTTTACGTTACATTGATGGTGAATATATGACAAACACGACGCTTAGAGAACGTTTTGATATAGAGCCAAAAAATAGCGCAATGGTATCAAGAGTCATTTCTGACGCCATTAATGAGGGCTTAGTTAAGCGTACCAATGAAGACGGTGACAGTAAAGCTAGAAAATATCTGCCTTGGTGGGCCTAAAAATACTTTTAACATTTAACTGGGATTTGACTGAGGGGCTATATCCGACAGTGAATAAATAAAATATTAATATATATCAATTAGTTATTATTTGACCGGGATTTGATTAGAGGGTAAATAAGCCATGAATGATACTAGGAAAAGATGGCAAAAGACTTGAGACCTGGTAACGATAGAAAATTGGTCACCTCTCTACTGGGGATAGATCCTTTAAAATCTTTTAAATACAATAGATTATAGTTTTCACGGCACAACAGAATGTTCTTGGTCAAATTTCTTTGGTCGTCTAAGAGTCTGTTTGAAATTATTAAGCTTCTGCCAAAATACATTAACGCTGTTTTCCAGTGGTTAATCTGCGGCCTAAACCCGATGCCAATAACGTAGCGGCTAACGTATTAAGACTCACCCCTTCTTGTTTAGCTCTTAAGGCTAATTCCGCATGCAATGAGCGTGGGATCCTTAAACGCCATTGGCCACTGTAGTGATCGGCAATTGAAGGGGCTGGAATTTCATCACCAAACTCTTCAGTGGTTTTAATCCAAGACAGCATCGCATCTTCAGCTTCTTGTAGAGCCTCTTCGACGGTATTGCCATCGGCAAAACACCCAGGAAGATCGGGAAACTCGACCAAATAGCCACCACCTTCTTCTTTTGATAAAGGTCTTACATTAAAAGGGTAATGAAGTTTATGGCTCATCATAATACTCCCATGCTGTCTAGCATTTCTAAAAATTTTTTAATATAAATAGGTTTAATTGGCTTATGCGAAGGCACCGTAATACGCTGCCCCTTTTTAGCTCTAAACGTAACATGGCTAGTGCCTGGCTGCCGATAATCTATCTCAAATCGCTCTGCAATTTTAACTAAATCTTCAATGCGCCAATCTGTTGGATTGTGGCGCATTTTTGCAATCATTTTATTGACTTGGCTCATATTTAATGGTACCGCATTTGGCACCAAAGTCAAGTTTGCTATGGAATAACACGGCCTACGCGTGAGTCCAATTTTTTTGCTCAACATAAGTTTATTCCTCATTTTGCTTGTATTCGTGGTTAGATTTTTTTCCCGTCTTGAGCTTAAATCCTACTCTAAAAGTGAATGGAAAAACTTCCGATCATCGAAATTATCGTTAAAGTGTCATGTGATATATCCAAAGCACTTCAAGATGCGGCTGAAGTCAAAATCTAGGGTTAGAAATTTTCACTGATTGTCGAAGTGAGTTATCCTAATAAGCACCTATTTTTCCTCTTTTTTTGCGAAAGCTTGCTTTCGCAATTATACTGCTCGCCTGCGACTTGATCTCCGACTCCCCGCATCTTCATTGGCGAGCGGTATATATCAAGCGGACAAAAAAGAATTATCCGTTTATGTAATTGATGTTAATCCACATCAATATTAGTGAGGTTAATTACCATGATAAATCCCAAAGATTTTGTCAAAGCAAAAGTGCATGTGCAAATGACACCTGGCGAAGCACTTAAAATTATTCGCGAAGCACAAGGTCTAACCCAAACGGGCTTAGCTAAAATCACAGGTGTTCAACAATCCAATATCTCTGCTTTAGAATGCAATGCTAAACAAATGGGGCGTGATAGCGCAATCGTTTTTGCTAAAGCATTAAAAGTTCATCCCGCCGTCTTACTTTTCCCTGATTTTGATACGAAAAATGTTGCTTGAAGAAATGGTGTCGCAAACTCGGGGAGTAAACGTGCTCAACTGTTCAAGCGTGATATAAAATTTGCTTTGTAATCTCATAAGCGCCTATCATAATCCAAAATAAACCCCTCGGTTGATACTATGCCGCAACAATTCATCACGTTTCGTGAATTCAAATTAATGAGCCTAACCGTGTTATTAGCGATTTGTGGTTCATTAGGTGTCGATATTCATCTGGCATCACTGCCTCATATCATGATTTACCTGCACACCACCAGAGCACACATGCAGCAATCGGTGACGTTATTTATTCTTGGCGTAGGTTTAAGCATGCTGATCTACGGACCCTTATCTGACAAAATTGGACGTAAACCGGTAGTAATTTTCGGACTATGTTTGGCTGCCATTGCCAGTTTTTCCGCGGCATTTAGTCAAAGCATTATCTCATTTCTGATATTAAGAATTTTACAAGGCATTGGTAGTGGTGTGTGCTGGGGATTAGGTCGTATTATCGCGGCAGATGTGATGCAAGGGGAACGTTTAGCTGCCATAGGTTCTTACTTTACGTTGTTTTTAAGTTTATCGCCCTTGTTAGCTCCGGCGTTGGGCGGTTATGTTCAGCACGCCTTTGGTTGGCAAGCTAATTTTATTTTGCTAGGCAGTATTATTTTATTGGCATTGCTAGTTTTTATGTTATTTTTTGAAGAAACCAATCAACATAAACGTCCAGAAGCTTTTTCTCTATTTCCTCTCGTTAAAACCTATTTCTCATTTTTTCAAAATCGCTTATTTGTGGGCTGTGCTTTACTCACGGGAATTGCAATGTCAGCAAGTATACTTTATACAACCATCAGTTCTTTTATTTTTCAAGATCAATTTCACACCACGCCTATTGTTTTTGGTTGGTTAACCGCCGTGGTTGGCGCCGCAGGAATTATTGGAAAATTAATATCACCCTTTTTTATGTTACGACTTAAAAATCAAAAAACATTATTTATTGGCATTGTGCTTTTATTATCGAGTGGTATCTTTTTATCACTTTTTACTTTTTCCGGCCATATCAGCATTCCAACTGTTTTAATCGGTGTCTCTATTGCCATCTTGGCGCTGGTATTTATCGGCAGTATCACCATGTCCATGGCGCTTAGCCCATTTCACAATAAACGCGGCAGCGCAGGAGCTTTATTTGGATCGTTTCAGCTACTAGTTTCTTTTACCTTTAGCGCCATCGTTGCGAGTTTTCCCCACCTTGGCACCAACACATTAGCTGGCGCATTTGTTGTTTTAGGGTTATTAGGCTTTATTTGCTATTTTAGTTTAGTAAGAAATACTCAATGAAAATAATTTTATTATAATTTACTATACATGGTTAAGTAATAAATATCTTGTGGTGGATGTAACAGTATCATCCAGCGTTTGATTGATAACTAAAGCATGAACTGCATCATCATCAATTGATTATTCTCTAGTAAATTCCGTAATTAAATTCTTATGCTCTGGATATTGCTTTATTAAAACTTCTCTCCACTCTACTGAAATAAAAATTGAAAATCTTCATAATTTAATTGTTCTAAAAAAGCATGATCGGACGTTAAAAGTTGATCGGCTATTTTTTGTTTTTTATCTTTCAACAATAACATTTTTTCTTCAACTGTATCTTGGGATACCAGACGATAAATATTAACCGTTTTATCTTGTCCGATCCGATGGATGCGATCGATGGCTTGTTGTTCAATGGCTGGATTCCACCAGGGATCGAAAATAAAACAATAGTCGGCAGCGGTTAGATTAAGCCCCAATCCTCCCGATTTAATTCCTGCAAGCAAAATAGGAATTTCAGGATTATTTTGAAAGCGGCTGACAATTTCCATGCGATCTTGAGATTGGCCATCGAGATATTCATAAGGAATTACCAGCTCATCGAGCAGTGGTCGAAATAATTTTAATAACGAGGTAAATTGTGAAAATACGATGGCTTTATGATTTGCTCCTAGCAAATTTTTTAATTTCTCCAGCAAAAATTCAAACTTATTTGAAGTATGTGTTATTGGGTTAGCATTTTCTTGATGGGCGAATGAAGAGGCTTCCAATAAACCTGGATGACAAGCCACTTGTCGAAGTCGCAACAATCCTTCAAGCAAAAAGGATTTTTCATAAAATCCTTCTGCAGCTTGATGATCAAGTTGTGTTTGATAATAGGTTTTTAATGATAGATAAAGATTTTCTTGGTTTTCTTCCATGGGCAACACCAAGAGCTGCTCCACTTTATCTGGCAATTCTTTGGCGACATCGGTTTTTAAGCGCCGTAAAATTAATGGACGAATGCCTTTTAAAAATTGGGTCGATAAATTATTTTCTGGCTCTTCATTTTCTGCTGGTGCATTTAAAGTTTTAAGCAAGGCGGGATGAGTCATCCCTGGATTTAAAAATTCAAATAATGAAAAAAACTCTCCCATGTGATTTTCAATAGGAGTTCCCGAAATGGCAAGTCGTTGCTTACCATACAGTTGATTGACTGCAATTGTAATTTGGGCACTACTGTTTTTAATTAATTGTGCTTCATCCAAAGCTAATAAATCAAATTTAATTTTTTGCAATGCTGTTAGGTGATGACGCACCATGCCGTAAGAAACAATTAATAAATCTTGTTCCTCAACTATGTCATCAAGCTGAGATATTTTAGCAGGGGTTAAAATTGCAGTTTTTAAGCGTGGCGCGCATTTTTTTGCTTCTTGCAACCAATTTCCCAGTAGTGAACGTGGACACACTAATAACGTGCGAAATCGTTCCCCTTTGGCAGCATTAAAGCGTTTGAAATCCAGATACGCTAATACTTGCACGGTTTTTCCAAGCCCCATATCATCAGCCAGACACCCACCTAAATGTGCACGCCCTAAAAAATCTAACCAGCTTAAACCCATTTCTTGATACGAGCGCAAATTAACCTGAAACGTAGGTGGTGCTGGTAATGGTTTTAAACCTTGAATATTTAAAATTTCTTGGCGAATTTTTTCAAATTCTGCATCGCCTTTAAAATTCAGATCACTTGATCCTTTGGCATTTTCTGCTAATTGAGCAAAATGAAAGGCATGCGCAGTAGAAAACCTTAAACTATCTTCATTATCGTCAGTTTGCGGATTACGCAAAGCAAAAAGTCGCTCGAATTCTTGATACCAGCGCTCCGGTAAAATTCCTAATGATCCATCACTGAGTTGGATGAACATGCGTTTCTTTTTAAGCATATGAATTAATTGCCAAGCGGAAATTTTTATTGCTGGCGTACCCGTAGTCACATCCAATTCAAACCAATTGAGTTCTGTCGTTAATTGCACGTCAATTTCTTGCAAAATTTTAATTTGCAAATTTTCCGCCCATACTTCCCAACCTCGATTTAGTAAAAAATAAAATAATGTTGTCGCTTGGTGTAATTTAATGGTAAAGGATCGGCGAAATTCGTTCCAAATCAGTTCGCTGCACGCTGCAATTTCTTGTAAATACTGATGTTCAAGAGCACTGTCTGGTATCAGCAAAGCTACCGTATAGTTCTCAGAATTTTTTTGCACCGTCAGCTGAAATACTTTAGGACGCTCCGGTGCTTTCAAGTCTTTATGAATATGCGCGGGATATTCATAATTCTCTGCACGAAACCAGACAAAACTTTCGATACTGGTTTTAGTCATTCCATTTTTATTTTCTTTAGTTTTAACATAAAATACTGGCCGCAAAGGTACCTTTACCAACTCAAGACGGACATTACTAGGCCATTCCAACACATGATAATCAACGATCCTCAAAAGTTGATCAATAAAATCTTCCAATTCATTCTCAGGACTTTGAATAGCACCACCTGATAAAAGAGTTTCAATAAGCGGATACGCTGATGGACTATATTCAAATAATTGGTGATTAGATTTAGCAACTCCACCTAACGTGACTTGTTGGATATCCCAAAGATCGATAACACATCCTTCACTATCTACACATGTTCCCCACAATTTTGCTCCTAACTCGCTAATTTCTAGTTGAGGAATAAATAGCAGTGGATAGGGGTTCGCTGGCCA
Organism: Legionellales bacterium; assembly: GCA_026125385.1. Classification (NCBI taxonomy): domain Bacteria; kingdom Pseudomonadati; phylum Pseudomonadota; class Gammaproteobacteria; order Legionellales; species Legionellales bacterium. The sequence goes on along the minus strand of JAHCLG010000002.1, from coordinate 142,767 downwards.
ATGATAAATTTTGGGTTCAGGATCAAAATAAATTAAACGCTTTTCAGCACAGAGTGCTTTTAAGAGTTTAACTTCCATTGCAGGAGGTAATACAATTTTAAAATCGTTTTCGCTATGTGTTAACGCGTAGGGCTTCAATGCCTGCAACCAATTTATTTCAGGTTCGCTCAGTTCACGTTGATGCATTAAGACGTCTAATGCTGCGCGCGAATTAATTCGATGTAGTGAAGTATTGGTAACTAATTCATAAATTTTCAACACACATGAAGTAGTTGGCAGGTCTTGTTGTTCAGATAAAACCGATTCAAACTCCAATTCGAATTGCAAGCGCTGGTTAAATTCAACATCGCCCATTGATGACGGAATCTTACTATCCAACGATGAAATCTCTATCTGGGCAACTAATTTAGAGAATTTTTCTATGGCGTCTAATTTTTTTTGCCAGCGATTTTCTTTTTGCTTGCCTGCTTGGGTGAATTGTAACTTTTTAAAAATATCGGATTCGATCATGCTGTTTGTAACTCAACCGTATTTATCAATGATGATTGCTTAGCATGGTGTTCCAAAGAAAGATTAATTAATTGTGAACGATCTTGTCCTTCATTGATATAAGTTAAAAAAATCGACTTTACATAAGGTTCAACTAAATGAATTTTATCTTTTGGCGTTACCACCATCACTTGTAATTGCAGTTTTTGAAATAACTCCATCGCATATCGTGAATTTTTTTCATCCGATTTACTGAATGCTTCATCGACCACAATAAAGCGAAATGAATTTCCCGAAGATTTTTTCCCAGTTTGTTTATCACTTTCTAAATCTAACCCATATTGATGTGCAATTGCAGCGCCCAAAATAGTAAATGCTAATTTGGCTTTTTGGCCACCAGAAAGACCTGCTGAATCTGAGTAATAATTTTTAGGTTCGTTGGTCGTACGGATTTTTTCTAATACAGAAAAATCAGCCCAGTTTCTAACGTCAGTCACTTTCTTACACCAGCGCTCTTCATTTTTTAAACGGTCGAGTAATGTTTTAATCCGCTCGAAACTTACATCACTTTCAGTATCTTGATTATTATCTGCATTCGCATCAAGCAGGGCATATTTTAAAAGATGGTGGAATTCTCTAACTTCAACATCTTTATTTCTCACAATTTGCAGTTGCACATAAGTGTTCTGTGAATAATTCATTGTAGCAAGCACGTCATTCAACTCATGAACGGTGCTCTCTATCTCTTCATATGCCAAATCCAACGTCGATTTAAACACCGCCATATCATTCATGACACTTTTACTCAAGAGTTTGCGAAAACGGCGTTCGTATTCTGGTAGCGATTCTGTTTTTAATTTTTGTTGTAAATCGAGATATCCTGATAAGGAGTCGAGCGTGGCATCTAGGTCGATGGCTTGTTCACTAAAGCGTGTTTTGAATTGAGTCATTTTGCGCACTAACATCACTTGTAATTGTTGCTTGTCCGCTTCAGCTTTATAAATTTCTACATTAATCGTATCTAATGCATTTTTTTCCATTATTGCATAATCGCGAAGATTAAAACTAGCAAATTTGATTTTTCGCTTTTTCATATAAGCATTAAGCCAGGGAGTTTCTACAGGTTGATTGGTATATTGATTAAGGGTATTTTCACAATATTCAATTTCTCGTGCCAATTCCTGAATGGCGCTTGATAGCACCGCTATTTCTTTGAGCGTATTATCGCGCGATTGTTGTTGATGGTTTTTTTCATGTTCAAGCTGTTGTAAATCTTTTTGAATTTGTCCACTCTTCTGATGTTTATTGCTCAGCATTGCTAAACGTTTTTGTAAGCTCGCAATTTCTTCTGCGCTCGCTTGCCAATTAATTAGATCATAATCCTGAATGTTACTCAATGCGTTAGCCGCACTTAATTCGACTTCCACTTGGCTTATCGTTTTATTAATTGACTGCATGGCTTTTGCGGCGGCATCCAGAGCTGTTTGGTGTTGCTGAATTTCTTGCAGTAACCAATTTAATTTTTCTTGATTATCCCAGCCTAAAATATAACGACTTTTATCTTCAATAGAAAATCGATCATCTTTTTCATTTAAACTAAACCCATGTTTAATTAAGCCTTGCGGCGTGATTGCTTTAAATTGTTTTTGAAATGCTGCAAGTTCACTGACGCAAGCATAATCGTAATGTTTGATGATTTGCTCTTTTAGCCACGGTGTATAAGATGACTGATTGCGAAATGCTAATTTGTGAATGAGTTTATTGGCATCAATTTGTTTCAGTGTTTGTGGTTTTACATTAAATTGCTCATCCACTTTTTGAAATACCAAACGCACTCCAATATCGCGACGATTAAGTATTTTACAAACATCCAAATATAAATCTTGAGGCACCAACATCCGCAAAGCGAATGAATGTAATAGTCGTTCAATCGCACCTTCCCATTCTACTTCCTGAACTTTCATCAATTCTGCAATAAAGGGCACATCATTGACAGAAAAGCCAAGCGTTTTTGCCAAATCGTCTCGCACCTTAATTAAGGCTGTAGGAAGACGGTTTTTTCTGCCTTTTAAAGACTTTACTTCCGCCACTAACACTTCGATGGTTTTATGAATGTGTTCTTCTGCTTTTTTAGCTTCGTATTGTTGGTGCTGCAGTTCCACTAACTGCGCTTGATGTCCAGAAATGATGGTTTTGCAGTGTTCTAAACTTTTGGCAAATTCTTTTAAGGTGGGTGTCGCTGGAAAATTTAAGCGTTGCGCCCACTGTGCGTAATGTTCTGCTTCTTTACGAGTTGCGCGCATTTTTTCTTGGTGTTGTTCTATCAGCATTTTTAATCGCGTGCATTCTTGACCTATTTCATCTTGAGCTAAAAGACGACTTAATTCCATTTTTTGATCGCTCAGCGAATTAAGCTTGCGTTCAAAGGTGCTAAGCATCGTTTCGCTTGCTATTAATTTTTGCGAAAACTCTGCTTGTTGATTGGTTAATGCTGTTTTCTTATGCCATGCAAAGGTATAAGGTAATGTTTGTCGTTCTTGTTGAATTTGAATTAATTTTTCAGCGGTTATTTTGAATTTTTTAGCATCCTCCGCCAGAGGATCGAGTTCTGCTAATTGATGTTTTGATAATAATATTGCCTGATAGGCTAATTCTAAATTTTGATAATTCGCATACAATGAATTTAATAATTCTTGAGTGTCATTCGCATTTAACATATGTTTACGCACAAACTCATTGAGTCGACTGATTTCTTTAATTGCCGTAATTTGATTGAATAAATCAAGCCCTTTTTCCGAACGCAATCCCACATAGCGAATAAAATAAGCTTGATATTCTGAAAATGTCGTAAACACTTGCGTAGTACCAATGTTTTTAAGGCGGCTTCGCACTTCTTTTGAATTTTTAATTTGACTAAAGTGTTCTTTAATCGAAATATTAGCATGCGAAACAAAAAATAATTTATGAAGCGTTGCATGCTCAAACCAAAAAAACTGACCCAATGTAATTGATTCTTGCGTGAGATCATTGTGAAATTTGGCAAGTAGAACACTGTAGTTTTCTTCTTTTCTTAGAAATTTAGTTTGACCGCTTCCCAATTCATTTTGTTCGCGCGCATAGGCGCCACGCACATAGGTTAATTCTGAACGCTCTTTTTTTTCATTACCCGAAGCCAAGTTATAATTACGTTTGACGTTAGGGACTAAGAGTGTTAATAAACCATCGACTAACGTCGATTTACCCGAGCCATTTTCTCCAGTAAGTAACGCGCCACAACTCTTGGGTTCAATAATCCAAACTGTTTCATCAAACGTGCCCCAATTATAAACTTCAAATCGTTCGAGCTTAAATCCAGCGGTATTCATTTTCTACTTCCCATTGATTGCTGCTAACATTTGTGCTTTGATTTCACCTAATTTTTCGGCATCAAATTGCGCTTTAATAATTCGTCGCACTTCAAAAGAATGTTGATTACCTTTTAATTCTTTTAAAAAGCCTAATTCCACGACACGGTTAATCAACGTATCAAATCGTTTAACTTGTTTGGTTTCATCGGTTCTTTCTGCATAAAATAATTTTAATAGTTCATAAATATCGGTTCGATGAAGCACTAATCTATGATCATCGTTAACCTTAAAATCAAATTGTTCAAGCGCTTCCCGCAATAACACGCACAGCAGGCTAACCTCAAATGACAAAGGCATTCGACGTACTAGTGTGGGAACCTGCAACGCTGAAGCTTCGTCTCCCTGCGCTACCAAGTTTTCCTGCCATTCAGTTTCCTCAACCTCATCTTCTGCTGTTTGATCTAACGAACCTTGCTTAAGAAAGGCATAACCATCATCCATGCTTAAATGAAGTTGCAAACCCAATGCTGAAAAATAGTCGCGCACCGCTTCTTGATAAACTAGCAGAGGTTCCCAATATTTTTTTTCATCCGCAGTAAGAAATCCTTGTAATAATTTAATGAGCACAGATGAAAATGCTGCCGTTTTTTCTGGCTTTTTCGCTTTCGCTGTAACACTTGACATAGATCCTAACCTTTATTCATTGAGTGTACTAATACCTCGCGAGCAGATAGCGCCTGTTGCGATACCCATGGTAACAACCTCGTTTATCCTGTATCTTGATAAGCAAACGCCACAGTACTCTGCTCATTTGATTTTCTGACGAAAATAACGCTGGGCACAACGATTGCAATTTCTCGATCGTGACAAAAAATTTTCTCTGTTTGCTCAAAGCGAATAATGTGATGATCTGTGCGTGCGGCAATTAACAAATAACATAATATTTCTGCCGTGCCAAATTGCACAGGGAATAATTGCACTACTTGCGATAAAGAGATTTGTGGTGCAGTACTTAATAATTTTTCAATTCGTGCTTCTAATTCAGCTTCGTTAATCAGTGGAGTATTCACCAGTGCCGTTAAATCTTCTAAGGCTTGATCGTTATTTTCTGATGTTTCAAGTTGCTGATCGATAAAACGTGAAGCATTGCTGGGTTGCCAAAGAGGACGAGATAAAGGCAACTGAATTTCAAGACCATTTTGCAGTGTAGTAAACTCTTTATTCACCGTATTTAAAAATATTGCGCTATTTTCTAATAATAATTTTTTAATATCTGCACTTAATTCTAATACTCGTCTATTTTCAATCAACGCTTTTTGGTGAAGTAATTTGCGTAATTCTTCAGAGAGCCTAAATTTGGATTTTAAGACTTTCTGTCCTACTTGCAACAATTGGCTTTTGAGCTTAAGCAAACTTGTATCTAATTGTCTATCAGGGTTTCTGCGCACAAATTCTTTGATTTCTGGTGTGTCTAATATTTTTTGGCTGAATTTTTTCAGCTGATTTTGTTGATCATCGGAAATTAAAAACTGCCAAAATGCCGCAAAGCTCCGCCCTTGGTCAGATTCTTCAAGCGCATCGTGCGCATCTAATACTTCGCGTAAAATTTCACCTTTAGTGACCACTTCTTTTAATTTTTTTTCTTTAATTTTTCGTGTAATATCTTTAAAAATATCTTCAATCAAACGAAACTCAGAAATCAAACGCCTGGAATCTTCGATTAGATTAAGAAAACGTTCACGAATTTGCGTACCATCCATCCGGCTTACCACGCCCGTGGTTTGAATTTGCTTAATTTCTTCGTCTAATTTTTTGCGCTGATCTTTCAGATAGGATAGTCGTGATTGTGGATTTTCTTCGGTTTGATCGGCTATTTGTTTCATGTTTTCGTAAATTGAAAGAAAGCGCGATTGCGTTCCTACAAATTCTTTTTTTTCTAAATTACGCATCCATTCTAGCGCGCGCTCAGTATCTGCGGTCAATTCTGTGACCGGCTCATCTTGATTTAATTCAAAATATTTACGGATAAATCCTTGGTGATCATGACTCCACAGATCGAGAAATTGTTGTGCCGTTAAACTGTGTTCTTTTTTAGCCTCATCATCTAAATTTTCTAAAAACTGCGTGAGCAATTCTTTGAGTTCGCTATAGGGAATTTGCAAGCGACCTTTTTTTTTAAAGGCAAAAAAGAAAAAACTCATGGCGAAGGGGGCATGTTTGCTTCTAAGTAATCGCAAAGTAGCGGAATGTTCTGTGTGAAATAATACGCGTTCAAATTCCAAAGTCTAACACCTCGCCACCTCGACAAAAATACCAGCGGGCATTTTAGGCAAAATCTGCTAATAAGTCGACTTTTTTTAGCCATAAGGCGTCAACTCACGCTATTTATTTGCTCATTTTGCGCCACTTTGTCTAAAAATTTGTTGTCTTAATGCGAACAGCCGCCGAATTTTAGGCAAAAAAGGTTGATTTTACGCCGTGTAGCACCAAAAATCCGCAAGTTAAGAGCAAGATTAGAGAGTTTGAACAAGCGATGCTCAGCAGTCGACTGCGGAAATTTCTTGGTTTTTACTTGAAAAATGAATACTATGCCCCATTTAAGAATATTCGTTGTTAATTCTCTCGATTTAGGAGCCTACACATTGGAACAATTTCACGGTACGACTATTTTATCCGTTCGTCGCAATGGGAAAGTCGTGATTGGTGGTGATGGTCAAGTCACTTTAGGTAACACCGTCATGAAAGGCAATGCGCGGAAAGTCAGACGGCTTTATCACGATAAAGTGATTGCCGGTTTTGCAGGTGGCACTGCCGATGCTTTCACCTTATTTGAACGCTTTGAAGGCAAACTCGAACAGCATTCAGGCCATTTAACGCGTGCGGCGGTTGAACTCGCCAAAGATTGGCGCACCGATCGCGCTTTGCGTCGTTTAGAAGCATTACTGGCCGTTGCCGATAAAACAGCCTCTTTGATTATTACGGGTAACGGTGATGTCGTTGAACCTGAAAATAGTTTAATTGCGATTGGTTCTGGTGGACCATTTGCTCAGGCTGCCGCCAAAGCTCTGTATGATAATACCGACTTAAGCGCACGCGATGTTGTAGAAAAATCGTTACATATCGCCGCTGGAATTTGCATTTATACTAACCATAATCTCGTGATCGAAGAATTAGACGATAATAACTAATTTTAAGCCGATCATTTTAGAATAAGGATCTTAACGAATGTCCGCAACCATGACTCCCAAAGAAATTGTTTCCGAATTAGATAAACACATCATTGGTCAACACGCCGCTAAACGTGCCGTGGCGATTGCGCTTCGCAATCGTTGGCGTCGCATGCAAATTGATGAAACCATGCGTGGTGAAGTGACTCCTAAAAATATATTAATGATAGGACCGACAGGCGTTGGTAAAACTGAAATTGCCCGTCGTTTAGCAAAATTAGCTAATGCTCCATTTATTAAAGTGGAAGCCACCAAATTTACTGAAATTGGCTATGTAGGACGCGATGTCGATTCGATTATTCGCGATTTAGCCGATATGGCCATTAAAATGACGCGAGAAAAAGCCATGCAGCGCATGCAAAGTCGCGCTGAAGAAGCCGCAGTCGAACGGGTCATTGATATCTTAGTACCACCTGCTCGCGGTAGTTTTGATAAAGCACCGCTCGAACGCGAAGACACCAGCGCTCGAAAATTATTTCGGCGTAAAATTTTAGACGGTGAAATGAATGAACAAGAAATCGAAATTGATGTCGCGCAATCAGCGATTGGCGTCGAAATCATGGCACCTCCTGGCATGGAAGAAATGACCAGCCAATTGCAAAGCATGTTTCAAAATTTAAATACGGGTCGCACCAAAAAACGCAAAGTTAAAATTAAAGATGCGTTAAAAATATTAACCGAGGAAGAAGCTGCGAATTTAATTGATGAAGAAGAAATTAAAACAACCGCCTTAGAAAATGTCGAACAAAACGGCATTGTCTTTATCGATGAAATCGATAAAGTCGCGCATCGCAGTGATAATCGTGGGGGTGAAGTTTCGCGCGAAGGTGTGCAACGCGATTTATTACCGTTAGTCGAAGGTTCTACGGTCACCACGCGTTACGGCATGATTAAAACCGATCACATTTTGTTTATTGCATCGGGCGCATTTCATTTAGCCAAACCCTCGGATTTAATTCCCGAGTTACAAGGTCGTTTACCGATCCGCGTCGAATTAGAAGCCTTAAGCGTTGAGGATTTTATTAAAATTCTTACTGAACCGTTTGCCTCATTAACTGAACAGTATATTGAGTTAATGAAAACGGAGGGATTAACCATTTCTTTTACCGATGATGGCATTCGACGCATTGCTGAAGTAGCCTGGCAAGTCAATGAAAACACGGAAAATATCGGTGCGAGACGATTACACACGGTAATGGAAAGATTGTTAGACGATGTTTCTTTTCGCGCTTCCGATTTAACCGAAGCCGTGGTTATCGATAAAGCTTACGTCGAACAACATGTGGCCAAATTGGCACAAGATCAAGATTTGAGTCAATATATCTTGTAACATAGCCAGAGATTTTGGGTTTAACATAGTACCTTTGTGATAAACAACATGGTAATTAGTGGTAAAAAACACGTACATTGGTGGGGTAAATTGCTTGGGGCAGTGATAGGTTCATTCGCCGGCCCCGTGGGTGGAGGATTAGGTTTTATTCTTGGCCATTTAATCGATGGTCAATTAGAAAAAACGCAACTCTTTTTTTTCCACCCCCTGCAAAAAAATCGATTGCGCTTATGTTTTTTTCGCACGACATTTATTTTTTTAGGTTATTTGGGACGAATTAACGGCATACTGAATGAAAATAAATTACATTTTGCCCAAGACTTGATGCAACGTTGGCATTTCACAGAACAGCAACGACTTAACGCCTGTAAGTATCTTCAACAAGGGATCGCCGCCGATTTTAATATTGAAGAGCTTTTACAGGAATTATTTTCAGCCTGTTACCATCAACCCGAATTATTGCGAATATTCATGGATATTCAACAACACGCCGCAAATGCTCATGGAAAGCCTACGCTTGCTAGCCAGACATTTCTTGACCAACTCAAGCAAAAATTTGCTTTGGTGTTAAACAAATTTAAAAATCCCCGTTTTGCTCTTTATGAAAATAATTTTTTCGATCTTGAGCAAGCGTATCAGTTGCTAAAAATACCCATGAGTGCTGATATTAATACCATTAAACAAGCTTATCGCAAATTAATGAATGAAACTCATCCCGATAAATTAATAGCACAAGGATTATCAGAATCTGTAATCAAAGCGGCAACTGAAAAAACTCAACGCATTCAAGCAGCTTATCAATTAATTCAATCAACTTATCAACCAACGGATTACCATTCCTTCCACACATAAAGTGGCTAAGGCCACTAGGGCACTGATTAAAATACCCTTGCGAAAAGAGGTGGATAATGTTTTAGCATAAATATGAGGCATGATAATAAAGAGTAAAATGGGTTCAAGGGCAAAGCTTAAATTGTTCATGATGGCAATTAAATAATCGAAGGAAAAATTCAGCACGCTGTGATTGCCAACCAGGCTCACAAGATTAGTCCAAAGATATAGTATTGCGCTATTGGCAAAAATAAAGATGAAAAAAATGATATTGACAGCGACCAAGGCTATGGCCGCAGGTAAAAAACGCGTTGCTTTTTTTCCAGCAAGCAACACCACAAAGACAACAAGGTAAAATACAATAAAATTGAGTGCTGTAACAATTAATTCCCCTAATGCACCATGATTAGAGGTCATACGTGATAGGACGGGTAACTCGGTGAAAACTCGTGTTAAATATAAAATAAAAATTAAGAGAAAAAATTGATGCGCTGAAGGAGGCAATACCTCTGGGGTTTCTTTGAATAACATGATCCGTAAGGATTTTTTCATGATATCGGTGAACATGGATTTTCTCATACCTATGAAAATTTAAACGCTTATTCATGTTACTGAGCAAACTAAACTTCTGCAAGTATTGAATAGCACATTCAGAAATAATTCTGCTATACTCCAAACTTCACTCACACCAAGGAGAAAGGATCATGCACCGTTTAGTGATTAAAATAGGATTAATGCTCAGTTGCTGTGTTCTTGTAACTGCAATGGGCGCACAGAAAGAATCGCTACAAGAGTATGGGCAGGGTGATAAATTTGAAAAACGTTGTAAAGCAGAAATTTATTCCGGCATGATCATGGGCGCCGAACAAAATCGTCAGCAAAATCGCAAAGAGCCTTTAACCGATCAAGATAAAGCAAAATTACAAACAGTAGCCAATAATATTTGTGATTGTGCTAGTCCTAAATTTAAAGCGGCGGTGGCTAAAAATCTTGGCGAACAAGAATTGAGTACTCAAACGATGAGTTATATTCAAGAATGCACCGAAAATGAAATTAATAAATTAAAAAATGGTGGTTAGATTAGACCGTTTTAATCATTAGCGATAACAACATGAAAATGCAGCGGGTAATTGGAAGAACGAGTTTATTATTCATTTCTGTTGGCGCGATGATTGGTTCGGGGTGGATGTTTGGCCCACTTTATGCTGCGCAAATTGCCGGGCCGGCATCCATTATCACTTGGATATTAGGCGGCATTTTAGTTTTTATTGTCGCCTTAAGTTTTGCCGAATTATCAACGACCTTACCCGTCACCGGCGGAATTGCACGATTTCCGCAGTTCACCCATGGCTCGCTCGTCAGTTACACCATGACCTTTATTGCCTGGCTTGCTTATGTTTTATTAGCCCCCATCGAAATTCAAGCACTCCTGCAATATGCCGCGCATTATTTACCGGGATTAATTCATTCTGTGGATGGCAAACCGGCATTATCCCATCTGGGTTTGCTGATTGCTGCAGGTTTATTGTTCATCATGAGTGGATTAAATATTTTAGGGATCAAAGCAGTTTCTCGTTTTAATACGCTGTTAGTGTGGTTAAAAATTTTAATTCCCTTATTCACCGTGCTCGTGTTGTTGCATGTGAGTAAAAATTTTAATAATTTTCACACCCATGAAGGATTTGTACCCGATGGCCTCAAAGGAATTTTAACCGCCTTACCCATGGCCGGTGTGGTATTTTCTTTTTTTGGTTTTCGTGTATCCATTGAAGTTGCAGGTGAGGCTAAAAACCCACAACAGGCTTTGCCGATTGCATTATTAGGCTCGATCACCATCTGTATTATTATTTACACCCTAGTACAATTTGCGTTTATCAGTGCCCTTCCTCCAACATTTTTACACAATGGCTTTGCCCAGTTAACCTTTCAAGGCGACGAAGGTCCGTTAGTGGGGCTTGCAGCAAGTTTTGGCTTAAATTGGTTAGTGATTATTTTATTTGCCGATGCCTTTTACTCACCCTTTGGCAGCGCATTAATCGTGGTGACCACCACGGCGCGTTTAGATTATGCGATGGCAGAAAATGGTTACGTGCCGAAATTTTTAAGTCGCTTAAATCAAAAAGGCGTGCCTTATTGGGCAATTTTAGTTAACTTCGTGGTCGGCGCTATTTTATTACTGCCATTTCCAGGCTGGCAAACATTAGCAGGATTCATTTTAGCCGCGCTGGTTTTTTCACATGCGATTGCTCCTGTTTCTTTAATTGCTTTACGCAAACAATTACCCGCCTTAAACCGGCCATTTAAACTGCCTTACGCATTGCCTTTTTGTTTTTTAGCCTTTTATATTTTAAATATGATTGGCTATTGGACCGGTTGGCAAACCATTTCAAAAATGTATTTAGCCGCAGGCATCGGATTCATAATTTTAATTGTTTATCGCTTGTATCAAATCAAACAACAATTACCCCGACCTGATTTACATTTACAACAAGGATATTGGCTCATCCTCTATTTTGGCGGTATGGGAATAATTTCTTATTTGGGTAATTTCGGTGGAGGTTTAGGTTATATTCATTTTGGAATGGATTTTATTATTATTGGTGTATTCAGTCTCATCACTTTTTATGTGGGTTTGCACCAAGCATTGCCTGCGCATGAAACCGCTCAACAAATTGCCCGCGAACAATCTTTGCAGGGGCTGATTGATCACAACCAATTGCAAACTTAAATCTTTGGTAATAACATTAATAATAAATTCAAACTGACTACTGAAAAGATCGTGGTAAAGCAGACAATAAAATTAGCGCGCTCAGGGTGTACTTGATAAGTTTCAGAAATAATATAGATATTTTTTGCAGTGGGCATGGCTGACATTAAAATCAAATACACTAAATTTTGCGTTGATAAATGTAACATATAATAACCAATCACACCGGCGAGCAATGGATGAATCACTATTTTCAAGCAAATAATTAACGAAATCTCAGACCAATTGCGAGTGGACGTTACATTTTTGGGAGTATAAAGCGATAATCCTAACGCTAGTAACGCGATAAACGATGCAGAATTTTTTATTAAATCGCACGTTGATGTCACTAATTGAGGAAGTTCAATGTGCCAGCCACTGCAAACTATTCCAAGTAAAATGCCGAGTAAAATAGGAGTTTTAAGAAAAATACTGGCAATCTGGTGTAATAGTGAGATTTTCCGTGCTTTAACAATTTTTTCTAGCAAAAATATGCCTAAAAAATTAAACAGCGCTTGCACTAAAATTATGCCAGCGACTGGCACCACGGTATGAAACAACGCTAAAAAAATTGGCAACGCTAGTAGAGCTGTATTCACCTGCGCACCACTCATTGCATTTAACACTATATTTTTTAAGTCCCGATGAAAAATATAATGAGAGATAATTGTTACTGTTATCATTAATATCATTGAACTTAAGAAAAATCCTCCCATATAAGGCCAATTAACAGTTTGCTGAAAAGGTAATTTAGCAATATCGCTAAACAACGTGACAGGCATGATCACAAAAAACAATAAACGCGTTAGCATAGTTGCCATGCCTGCGGTAAAAAACTGGGTTTTTGCCAGAACAAATCCCAGCAACATAATTAAAAATAAGGGGAAGAGTGTTAATAGAACCGTCATTTCGTACTCATGAATTAGAATGGCAACACTAAACGAGGATCTACTTTAAGAATTTGCTGACGAAATTGTTGCATAATTTGCGTGAGTGATGTTTGATCATCAGCCTCAAAGCGTGCAATTAATGTAGGAGTGGTGTTTGAGCAACGTAATAATCCCCAGCCGTTTTTAAATTCCACGCGTAAGCCATCAATCGTAATTCGTTTCGCTTCTGGAAACTCGGCCTGTTCCACAAATTGTTTTATGAATGGAAATTTTTTATGTTCTGCAATGCTAATTTGGATTTCGGGTGTGGCAATAGCATTGGGGATGGTATGGAAGACTTCACTCGAAGACTGTGGGGTTTTCGCCATGATTTCTAACATTCGAGCACCAGAATATAAGCCATCATCAAAACCGTACCAACGATCATGAAAAAAGAAATGCCCACTTAATTCACCCGCAAATTTCGCATCAATTTCCAACATTTTAGCTTTTAATACGGAATGTCCTGTTTGCGACATCATGGGAATTCCACCGGCGGCTTCCACCACACTGGCGACATTACGTGAACATTTGACATCATAGACGATTTTGGAATGAGGAAATTCGCGTAATAGTTCACGCGCAAATAACATGATTTGTCGATCGGGTAAAATAATTTCACCTTGATTGGTCACAACACCTAAACGATCGCCATCACCATCAAACGCTAAACCAATATCGGCACGATGAGTGTTAACCGCTGTAATGAGATCGCGTAGATTTTCCACCACCGAAGGATCAGGGTGATGATTAGGGAAATTGCCATCAACTTCACAAAATAATTCGGTGACTTGGCAACCCAACGCTTTGAATAATTGCGGGGCAACTTTTCCAGGAATGCCATTACCACAATCAATGACAATGGATAAAGGGCGGGCTAATTGAATTTCTTGGGTGATGCGGTTGATATAACGGTTAACAACATCTTCTTCCCGCAACGTTCCCGTGCCCTGAACAAATTGCTGGGCTTGAATGCGTTGATAAATGGCCTGCACTCGATCGCCGAATAACGTCACCCCATCGATAACCATTTTCAAGCCATTAAAATTGGTGGGATTATGACTGCCCGTTAGCATGACGCCGGAATTCACCCCAGGCAAGGTGTGAGTAGCAAAATATAATAATGGGGAGGGCACGCAACCAATATCAATCACATCACAACCCGTTTGCAATAATCCCGCGCAGAGTGCTTGAATAAGAGTAGGCCCCGAAAGACGACCATCACGCGCAATCACCACTTGCGTTTGGCCGCGTTCCCGCAGTTCACTGCCCACAGCAAGCGCTATGGTATAAACACTATCTGCGGTTAAATTTTTATCGACAATGCCACGAATATCATAAGCACGAAAAATTTCAGGAGAAATCGCGGGGGTGATTGCATAAGTCTTATTCATTGTTACGTTACCTTAGCCTAAGTTTGAATGTGTGTGATTATGAGTAAGCTTACTCAAATGTCAATCATTGAATGACGCCTTACACACACTAGCGAAAATATTGCAGCACTAAATAGGAATTTACCTACATCTTTATGACTAGCACTTTGTTGTAATGATAGATACAAAACGATTGGATTTTAGGCGAGGCACCGAGCTTAAGATGCGAAGGAGTGTTGTATACCTAATACATGACTGAGCGGTTTTAGCTCGACAACAAAACCTAAAATTCAAGCGTGAAGAGTCTAGACAGGAAATAGTAACACTCTTTCCTCACAGCGATAGCAAGGATTTACTGATTAACGCAGCGGAATAGCACCTAAACTTAAGGCAAGAGTTTAGAACCTGTTGTGAAGATTGATAGCTATAATTCAGAGGTGCGCTATGCCTATACTACAATCAGAAAAACCTCACCACATTCAAGAAACGCAAGATTATTTAATCCAAGTCGCCGAAAATCAATTAGATGCTATCCTCAATATCGGCGATAAACGTAATATCGTACAAACGTTACGTGACATTATTTATTACACCCCCTGTGGTTTACCCAAGCATTTAGCCAACCTCATTAAAGCTAATTTATACATTGAGGCCATTAAACTTGCCACACTAACAGGTGAAATTCCAACGAGTCAATTTCATGAGGAATGTCGCTGGCTATTAAAACAAACGTTACCACCATTTTTATATCACGATTTTTTAAATCGTTATCATGAAATCCAACGTTACCTTGCTAATCAAAATAATTCTAAGCAGATTTTATTAACACTATTTACTCGCACTCAAAATCCCTCATTAAATGACTATCTATCCAAAAAAATTCAAAACCTAGAAAATTCACCGGACACGACTCCTGATTTTATCGACTTTATCCGCCATAACTTTCCTTCTTTATTAAAACTTAATTTTTGGCATTTTATGGCTGAAACTTATAATCGCATAAACTCTATTACCGGCAATGAAGGCATTGAAGAGTTAGAAAATATTTGTCATGAAAAAATTAATAATGAGAATAATTTATTAAAGCTCACCCGCGTAAAAAAAATTTCTTCCGCCCATTTTTCACATCAACTTTCCAAAAAATATCGGGAAGATCCCAGAAGCCTGGCTAATAAAATTTACTATGCAATTATCACAGAAGAAAATATTTTCCCACTGACCCTCATCTTTTTAGAAATCTATAAAGCTGGCACAGATGTTAATGAAGATCTGAGTTTGTCTTATAAACATCAAATGCAAAATTATGTTAATAATCTAACGTTAGTTTTAAACACTCTAAGCAATACTGAGCTTGAAACAATAAATGGCAAACTTTATAGTCATGCGCTCTTGCGCGAACAACTCGCCGAAGCCACGCAAGTTCGTTATGAAACGGAATATTTTGAACAAAACCCTATCAGTCCGCTTAGCGAAAATACAACTCATCAAGGGCTTACCTTCTTCGCGCAATTGGTATCCTATTTTTGCCGGATATTAAAACAAGTTTTGAATATCCATTTGCTGGCAAGTCCACCGGAAAGCATCACCGAAGGTAATAACAAGCTCAACTTGAATACCATGCAACAAGTAGGACGTAAAAGTATTATTTGCAGTATTTGCACTTGTGCCTGTGCGCTTTTAGAAAATCAAGCCGCTTTCGAAGCACAACATAAAAGCACATCTTGCTTAGATATAACATTGAGTCAGAAAAATGAAACGGCTTCTATTCTTCACTCAAGCCAATCTGAAACCGGATTGTTAGATAATGCTATAAATTCTGCAAGTCAAAGACCACCAGATGACTATTGCAAAAAAACTGCATGTTGAATAACAGTTACCGTATTATGATATAAGGATAAAAATTATGAAATTTCCTAAAAAGAGTTTGGCTTGGTATGCTAATGAAATTATTTACACTTATTACTGTTACAAAAGAAAAAAAACGTCGATAAATTTAAAAACACATACTAATCTTATTCAAGAGTTTAATCAGCGTGATTTTCCTAAAGCCCCTTCTTTGTATCAAGCATTGATACATTTTTTAAATGCTTGCCAACATTTCGACGCCCACAAAAATCACTCACGGTTTAATCGCCATTTTTTATATTTTTCACGCCAAGGCGGGCGTTTAAAACAAATCAGAAATAATGCGCTATTAAAATTAAGTGAAGAATTAGAGTATTATAAAAAATCCTATCACGAAACTGGCATGAGTGCAGCTGATGATATGTTGCCCATGCTACCGTATCATCCGGCTATTTTACGTGGTCACCTTTTGCTTAACCCCCAAGAAAATATTTATGAATATCAACCACTATTAAAACATGGCATAGTGGCGTATTTAACAGAGGATGGTCGTTATATTATTGATGCGCGTCAAGCAAAATTACCCAACGATCATCTGCAAAGCCATATTGTGGGATTGCAATATAGTATAGTTAAAGCTAATCAACTTTCAGAACCCAATTATCTTTACAGTGAAATTTTAACGACTAATAATGAAATTCATATTCAATTGCATGAAACCTTACAGCCTAAACCTCAATATAATAATTTTATTTATGACGATGAATGGTATCATGCGTCATCGCGCTTAGAATGCAGCGATCACATTTGGCAACGATCTGAGCATGAGCCGTGGTGGGATGAAAAAGCACAACGCCATATTGCCAATAATCTTCAAACGACATTTCGTTTTCAAACTCCGTATTTTAAATCTAGCCTCACTTCTGCTTGGCCGATTTCTGGTTTTTTTCATTACTTACTTAAAAGCGTGAAGGAGCAACTTTATAATATTCACATTCACGCTGCCATTCGTGTTGATTATGATCATGCGCTAAATCACCATACGGTTGCGCGGCAACCCGCCAAATTTAAGAATTATTTAAGTTGGGTTGAACAGGATATTCAGAATAATGCCCAACAATTATTTCGTAATAATTTTTTATATGTGTTTATTAGTATTCATGAAAAACCTGAGTTGGGAATTCATTTAATGCGTTTTCAAATTCAGCAACATAATTTAGTCGATGTCAATCATCTTTATAACGGCAAGATTATTAATCGCTATCAGCCACCTGAATCTTTAACTGCCTCGTCATTAGACAATACTCCGTCATTGATATCACGATTTTTTTCAACTTTAATGGAATTTTTATGGAGTGTAATTCGCTATTGTTATCGTAAATTGAATTCCAGTTTGAATGATAATTTAATGGAACCGCTGCGATTAAATTCCGCTTAGATCGCCTAATTTTGCTTGTAATAAACTTAAGATCACGACGGCGGCGGTTTCCGTGCGTAAAATTCTGGGGCCGAGTGCAATTCCTTGAAATCCTTGCGTGATAGCTGCTGCAATTTCTGGTTGTTCTAATCCACCTTCGCTACCAATGAGAATGGTGGCATCCCTTGAGTTAAATGTGATTGAAGCCAATGTTTGCGACGAAGCCGGATCTAATAAAATGCCATTTTTTTGTTGAGGCAACCAAGCACCAATATCCATAATGGGATTTAAACGTGGAAGCACGGCGCGCCCACTTTGTTCAGCGGCAGCAATAATAATATTGCGCCAATGTTCTAAACGTTGTGTTTGTTTATCCGCATCTAACTTCACATTACAACGCGCACTGATTAACGGCGTAATTTCACTGACTCCAAGCTCTACCGCTTTTTGCAAGGTATAGCGCATGCGTTCACCACGTGAAATCACTTGCCCTAAATGCAAATAAGCAGGCGATTCTGTTGTTTTTAGGTTTTTTGCGGTGATTAACACCGTGATACATCGTTTTTGTGAAGATTGAATAATAGCGTGGTAGTCATGGCCATCGCCATTGAATAATATAATCGTTTGCTTTTCTTTGACACGCAGAACTTGATGAAGATGTGTTGCCACCGCTTGAGGCAGAGTTAATTCGGCCTCAAGCGTTAATGGCTGATCGACATAACAACGCGTTATTCGCATAGTGTTTAATAGCGATAATAATCAGGTTTATAAGGACCTTTTTGATCAACGCCAATATATTGCGCTTGTTTGGTGGTTAACGTCGTTAAATGCGCACCAATTTTTTCCAAATGCAAGCGCGCGACTTCTTCATCCAAATGCTTGGGTAACACATGCACGCCTAAGGGATATTTTTCCGCATGTTGCCACAATTCAATTTGCGCCAATACTTGATTGGTAAACGAATTGGACATCACAAAACTGGCATGGCCTGTAGCACAACCTAAATTCACTAAACGTCCTTCGGCCAATAAAATAATCCGTTTACCATCAGGAAAAATCACGTGATCAACTTGAGGTTTAATGTTTTCCCATTGATATTGACGTAAAGAATTGACATCGATTTCATTATCAAAATGACCGATATTACATACAATCGCCTGATCTTTCATTTTGATTAAGTGCGCGTGGGTGATGATGTCGGTGTTGCCTGTTGCGGTAACAAAAATATCGGCTTTATCGGCTGCTTCATCCATGGTGACAACACAATAGCCTTCCATCGCCGCTTGTAATGCGCAAATAGGATCGATTTCGGTAACCCACACTTGAGCCCCCATACCCCGCAGAGCTTGCGCACAGCCTTTACCCACATCCCCATAGCCTGCAATCAGCGCAATTTTTCCAGCAATCATGACATCGGTCGCGCGTTTAATGCCATCGATTAACGATTCACGACAACCGTATAAATTATCGAATTTGGATTTGGTGACGGAATCGTTGACGTTAATCGCAGTGGCTTTTAGCGTGCCTTTAGCGGCCATTTCATAGAGGCGATGAACACCCGTCGTGGTTTCTTCGGTAATGCCTTTAATATTTTTCATGTAAGCCGCATCATCATGCGCCTTGAGGGTTAAATCACCACCATCGTCTAAAATCATATTCGGTACCCAACCATTGGGACCGCGCATGGTTTTTTCGACACACCACCAATATTCTTCTTCCGTTTCACCTTTCCAGGCAAAGACCGGAATACCCGCTTTCGCCATTGCCGCCGCCGCGTGATCTTGGGTAGAAAAAATATTACAAGAAGACCAGCGCACCTCCGCACCCAACGCCACTAAGGTTTCGATGAGGACAGCGGTTTGGATAGTCATATGCAAACAGCCGGCAATGCGTGCGCCTTTTAAAGGTTGGGATTGACGATATTTTTCGCGCACTGCCATTAAGCCTGGCATTTCTGTCTCAGCAATGGCGATTTCTTTTCGTCCCCAATCTGCTAATGACAAATCAGCCACTTTAAAATCTTGGGTAGACGTTTGATTCAGTTGAGCATTCATGGTTTATTCCTCACTTGGTTTATAGATTAGCAGCATCACGTAAAGCTTGTGCTTTGTCGACTTTTTCCCAGGGGAAATTGCCATCTTCACGTCCAAAATGACCGTAGCTTGCTGTAGGTAAATAAATCGGTCGGCGTAAATCGAGCATTTCAATCAAGCCTCGAGGACGCAAATCAAAAATTTCGGTAATAATGGCTGAAATTTTTTCATCGGCTATTTTACCGGTACCGAAGGTATTGACTGAAATGGACGTGGGTTTGGCAACCCCTATGGCATAGGACACTTGAATTTCGCAACGATCGGCAAGACCACTGGCGACAATATTTTTAGCGACATAACGCGCGGCATAAGCTGCAGAACGATCGACTTTGGTGGGATCTTTTCCAGAAAAACATCCACCACCATGACGAGCCATACCACCATACGTATCAACGATAATTTTGCGTCCGGTTAATCCACAATCGCCCAAGGGACCACCAATCACAAATCGTCCAGTGGGATTGATAAAGTATTGCGTGGTTTGAGTCAGCCATTCGGCTGGAATCACGTGTTTTATGATTTCTTCCATCACCGCTTCACGCAATTCCGCTTGTTGGATACTGGGGTGGTGTTGCGTGGATAATACCACTGCATCCACGGCAACGGGTTGTTGATTATGATAACGAAAGGTGATTTGGCTTTTCGCATCCGGGCGCAGCCACGGTAAAATCCCAGTTTTGCGCAAATGGTCTTGTCGCTGCACCAAACGATGGGCGTAAGTGATGGGAGCGGGCATTAATACATCGGTTTCGTTACTGGCATAACCAAACATTAAACCTTGGTCACCCGCACCTTGCTCTTTATCGCTGTGTTCATCCACACCTTGCGCAATATCTGGTGATTGTTTGCCGATTGACACGATAATGGCGCAAGAATTCGCATCAAAACCTAACTCCGGATCGTTATAGCCAATGTCGCTAATGACTTTGCGGGCAATGGTTTCGGCATCGAACCACGCACTGGTGGTAATTTCACCGCCAATAAGAGCCATGCCAGTTTTGACATAGGTTTCACAGGCAACCCGTGCGTGAGGATCGTCGGCAATAATTGCATCTAACATGGCATCTGAAATTTGATCGGCCACTTTATCGGGATGACCTGCCGAGACAGATTCAGAGGTAAAAATTGAATATTCTGACATGAGTAATCGCACCTAATTCACAAAATGTCGCCAATTCTACCTTTTTTTAGGAAACTTCGGCAACTTTATGTCTTTGTTTATCAGGAGTTTCCACTTGCAGTACGCTACTCCTTCCTGAATTGATTTCGCCAAGTTTACAAAATCTCTAGGTAAGTTTTAAAAATAGTGATTCCGAAAATTTCGTCTTGTGCTATAGAAAATCCCGTCTTGTGCTATAGTTTTACTATACGCCGTGTGTTTGGAACCTCGTCGGAAACCAAGGAATGAGCTCATGCACGAAAATCTCCTCCCGATTGCGAGTACGGTTATTCTTGAATTTTTAGCAGCCACTGAATTTTTTAAAGGTATGAATCCACGTATCCTTAAAAAATTAGTGCCGCAATTAAAACCGCGATTACTCGCAGGCGGTGAAATGCTCATTGAGCAAGGGAATATTGGCGACAGTCTTTATTTGGTGGTCAATGGACGTTTGCGCGCATTTAAAGAAAATGAGCAACATCAGCTTGTTGAATTAGGAGAAATGGGCACAGGAGATATTATTGGGGAATTAGCATTACTATCGGAGTTACCACGAGCAGCCAGCGTCTGTGCCATTCGCGATAGTTTAGTACTAGAGCTAACCCAAGAAAAATTTAATCGCTTCATGCAAACCTATCCTGAACAACTCACGCATATTACCAAGCATGCTATTCAGCGCTTATTAAAAAATAATCATAGCACTTCGCAAAAAATTACGACCATTGCCATAGCTCCTGCTGGAAATTCACATGCTCATCATCAATTTACTCAAAAATTTATTTCGATATTATCTGAGTTTGGTACTACTTTACATTTATCGAGTAAAACGTTTGATAATTATTATTCACCTCAAGGAAGCTTTTCACAAACTGCGTTAACCGACGAGCATTCTTCTCAAATTGCGCATTGGTTGAATGAGCAAGAAACTAAATACGCGTATATTGTATATGAAACAGATCAAATAAATTCTGCCTGGACAAAACGTTGCGTACGTCAAGCCGATCGAATTTTATTAGTAGCAGACAGCTCAGATAATCCCACGCGCAATGAAATTGAAGTAGAAATCGATTCTCTCGCATCTTCTATGCGGCGATCAACTGATCTTATTTTAATTCAAAAAAATCATCATCACTTACCTAAAAATACTTCGCGCTGGCTTAAAAACCGTTTTTTAACATCTCATTTGCATTACCGCGATAATTATACTCCCGATTTAAAACGTATCATTCGCTTTATTAGTGGCAAAGCCTATGCCCTCGTACTAGGCGGGGGCGGCGCGCGCGGTTTAGCACATTTTGGGGTGTATCGTGCCTTAAAAGAATTAAATATCCCGATTGATTTAGTCGGTGGAACGAGTGCTGGTGCCATGATTGGCGCGATTATTGCCATGGATTTAAATGAAAAAGAATTTTATGAAGTCCTTCATAAAAATTTAGTCGACAATAATAAATTGTTTGATTATACCGTGCCGGTAGTGTCACTGTTAGCAGCGAAATCGTGGACACAAAGTTTAAAAAATAGTTTTGGTAAAGATGTCTGTAGTGAAGATTTATGGCTGCCTTATTTTGCCGTTTCTACTAATATTTCCAAACGCGAAATTTGCATTCATGAACAAGGTCCTTTGTGGAAAAATATTCGTTGCAGTTTATCGTTACCCGGAATTGTGCCTCCGGTATCGATGCCAAATGGTGATTTGTTCATCGATGGTGGAATATTAAATAATCTGCCCGTAGATATCATGCGCAAAAAAGCCAATGGCGGCACAATTATTGCCGTGAATGTTGCATCGATTAAAGAAATCACATGCTCAATTGCAAATGAAGGCTGGCTTTCAGGTTGGCCACTGCTCGGCAATCGCATGAATCCTTTTAAAAAAACTTCCTTATCGGTACCCAATATTGCGGAAATTATTTTTGAGTCGATTTCTCTCTGTAGTATTAATCATTCCAAAAAAATGGCGCGTGAAGCTGATCATTATATTGAATTAAGCATGGGTAAATATGGTTTATTTGATTTTAAATTTTTAGATGAACTTGCAGAAATCGGGTATACAATAACCCTGGAAAAATTACAGCATTTATCGTATCGTTAATGCCTAACTATATCCGCTCTGGCGTTAACAGGAAATTTCCATGCAAAAAAAATACGATTTCATTATTATTGGCGGCGGTAGTGGTGGTATTGCCACCGCCAATCGCGCGGCGAGCCACGGAGCAAAGTGTGCGTTAATTGAAGCTCATAAATTAGGTGGCAGCTGTGTCAATGTAGGTTGTGTGCCCAAAAAAGTAATGTGGAATGCAGCATCGATCGCCTCTCAGCTAAATTTGGCAAAAGATTATGGTTTTAAGCTGACTCAACAGGCTTTTTCTTGGACGCAGTTAGTACAAGCTCGAGAAGCCTATATTGCTCGCTTGAATTTAGCCTATGAAGAACGCTTAACTAAAAATAATGTCGCATTATATTTTGGCCAAGGTACCTTTTTAGAGCGCAACACCGTGCAAGTCGGTAATGAGGTGTTAACCAGCGATCACATTTTAATTGCAACGGGTGCTTATCCTAGCATGCCGAACATTCCTGGAAAAGAATTCGGAATTGATTCCGATGGATTTTTTGCGTTAACTGAGCAACCCAAGCGCGTCGCCGTCATTGGCGCGGGTTATATTGCCGTCGAATTAGCTGGCGTTTTAAATGCTTTAGGCAGTGACGTGAGTTTAGTATTAAGACACGATTTACCCTTGCGACAATTCGATACCTTACTTTCCACGCATTTACACGATTGCATGCAACAAGATGGCATTACTATTCTTAAATATCATACCCCAAAACAATTAACCCGTGATCATGAAAAAATTACCCTTCATTGCCAAGAAAATAAAACAGTGACTGGTTTTGATTGTGTTATCTGGGCAATTGGTCGCACGCCGAATCTTCAACACTTAAATTTGGAAAACATTGGTCTTGAATTAAATAGCGCGGGTTTTATTCCGACCGATCAATTTCAAAATACGCAGATACCTGGAGTTTATGCTGTAGGTGATGTCACCGGACGCGCCCAATTAACACCGGTAGCAATTGCAGCAGGAAGACGTTTAGCCTCACGATTATTTAATCAACGTGCGGATTTATATTTAGATTATACGAACATTCCCACGGTTATTTTTAGCCATCCACCGATTGGTACCATTGGTTTATCCGAAGAAACCGCTCGCGCTCAGTTTCCCCACGAAAAAATTAAGATTTATCAAACTCAATTTAACCCGATGTTTTATGCGTTAAGCGATCATAAGATTCCTACGAAAATGAAATTAGTGACCTTGGGTGAAGAAGAAAAAATTATTGGTTTACACATTATTGGTGATGGCGCGGATGAAATGTTGCAAGGATTTAGCGTTGCTCTCAAAATGGGTGCAACCAAAGCGGATTTCGATAATACTATCGCTATCCATCCCACCAGCAGCGAAGAATTGGTGACCATGACATGAGTATCGAAACTTTTCAAAATTTCACACCACACTTAGGTGAACGCGTTTATATTCATTCACAAGCTGTGGTGATTGGCGATGTTATTTTAGGTGATGATTGCAGCGTGTGGCCATTTTGTTCCATTCGCGGCGATGTCAATCGTATTCGCATTGGCCAGCGCACCAACATTCAAGATCTCAGTGTATTGCATGTTAACCACGATAATCCCGATATGCAAAGTGGTTCTGATTTAATCATTGGCGATGACGTGACCGTGGGACATCGTGTTATTTTACATGGTTGTCATATTGGCGATCGCTGTTTAATCGGCATGGGGGCGATTATTATGGATGATGTTGAAATTGGTGACGAGGTAATTATTGGCGCAGGAAGTTTAATTGCGCGTGGAAAAAAAGTCGCATCGGGATATTTGTGGGTCGGCAATCCTGCTAAACCTTTACGCGAATTAACAGAAAAAGAACGAGAATTTTTAGTGTATAGCGCGACACATTATGTTCGGTTGAAAGATCAGTATTTAAAAGATTTAGGCGAAATCTGATTTAAAAGTTGATCATTTTGAATAATATCTAGTTTTGCTTTGGCAAGTGGAGCAAATAGAGTTAAAAATCCATGCGAACATTGCTGCTCTGCATTGTGTAATTGCGTGAAAACATTCTCAAATATTATGTTCAACCCAGCGGTTGACGGAAGTATACCATCTTCGAGTTTTGAAGCAATGTCATTCAAAAGATTTTGAATATAACGCACGCACTCATTATACGCACCTGAAAAAAATCTCAATATTACCGAAGAAAAATTTTTACTATTTTCAATAAATGCCCATAATTTACTGACTAAAATTTCCAATTTTCTACATGATTGCAGATTATCAATTTCGGTACTTAGTTTTTTAATAGAGTCGCCTTGTGACATTTTAATAGACATAAGTTTCGCGTTATATGATCCGTTAGACTGAAGAAATTTTTTAATGCAGTTAACTTCTTCATTTTTAAAACTAACAATCTTCCAGTCATTATTGTTTTCATCAATTTTTTTAATTTTAATAATTAAATCGTCAGTCAAATAGATAGGAAAAAATAGCAGCGAAAAAAGATTCTTAAAAATCTTTAGCTGTTCTAAGCTAAAATTAGCTAGAAGAAAATTATTCTTGGAGTTTGATACCTCACTTTTATAATCACTATTTTCTAAATATTTAACACTCAATTGCTCCAACTTTCTATTCATATACTTTTTAATACTGGGAATTGAAATGGTGGCGTAGATTCCTCCCAAATAACTATCCACCCATTTCCAATGAGTAAATATTACGTTTTTAATGTATTCTATCCCTGACGAAAATTGTCTTTGATGATGCAATCGCCAATTAATTCTAATCTCAGCAGGTAAATTAAGTGCCTGCATTAATTTTTCAAATAGATTTTTATTCTTATATTTCTTAAAGAAAACTTTTAAATTGTTCTGTTTTATTACTTTGTTTAACCCCCACAGTAAATCAACCTCTTCCATTTCTTTACGCAAACAACCTCGCGCTTCTTGCATTTGACTGACTATACTTGTTACTGATTTTTGAAGTTCAGAAAACTCATGTCCAGAATCACTATTTATTAATAACTTGGCCATATAAGCATTGTCACTTAATTTTTCTATAATTTTTGACATATCTAATGAAGGAGGTGAAGGACAATTATTTTTAGCTTTATCTAGCAGTTTATTTATACTGGGAAGCAATTGTTTTTTTTCTTGAACTGTTAGAATAGTTCTAAAAAAAATTATTTTATCTTTATTGGGCGGATTCAAATCATCTTTTAATGTTTGTAATAAAAAATATAATGCTTTATAAAATTTAATAATAACAATTTGGTCTGAACTAGAGCTTGCTTTTAAATTTAACCAGATATCAATATTATTAATAATACTTTCTTGAAATGTTGAGAATTCCTTCAGTAACTTAAAAATGTTTGCGAGTAACGTAGTCTTATTGGTAGGTATCCGCTCTAAGGCACTAAGTAAAAGATTTAAAACTGTTTTTTCTGACTGATCGTGTACTGTTTTAAGCAATGCATTTAATGTATTTTTCGTATTGATAAGAGCAGCAGCCGTTTGCCCATCTTTGCTGCCAGTTGTTTCATCTGCAGCATTTTCCACATTAATATTGGCAATATTAGTCTTATTAAGATAATTCTCTAATTGTTCAGGGGTAAGTGACATGATTTTAGGGCGCTATTATTTTTCTGTTCATCTTGAGTTGAAATTATACAACATTAGGACTTAATAGTAATCTAATATGAACTCAAATTTCTAGGAATGCCGACATCTGTCAATTCCATTAATGGATTGCCGCAAACATCCGCTCCCAGCGCGCATGACCTGCGTAGCTGTCCCAGCTAAAAAAGATAAATAAGGCTTTACCAATAATCGCATCATCCTTCACAAAACCCCAGTAACGACTATCATCGCTATTATCGCGATTATCGCCCATCATAAAGTATTCACCGGCAGGCACTTTGAGATTATAAAAATTACGTGAGGGGATATTCGGATAAACAAGAATATTATGTTTAACCCCATCTAAATCTTCTTGTATTTTTTTAACAGTGCAAATGGTTTGCCCTGTTGCGCAATCGTAATCGGTGGTATCACCTTGCGGTGTTTGCGTCATTTCTTTGCCATTGATATACAAAACTTTATTAACATAGCTGATGGTATCGCCTGGCAAGCCGATGAGCCGTTTAATGTAGTTCACATGTTGTGGATTAGCCGGCCAACGGAATAACACAATATCTCCGCGGTGTAGCTTTCCCGTATTTAAAATTTTGGTGTGGGTTAGTGGTAACCGTAAGCCATAGGCCCCCATGTTCACTGCGATATAGTCTCCCGCCATGATCGTCGGCATGAGCGAACCCGAAGGCACTTTAAAAGGCTGAAAAATAAACGAGCGAATGATTAATACAATTAACAGCAACGGAAAAAATGATCGCGCATAATCGACGGCAATCGGCAGTTTGACTTTTTGATCGAATGAAGTTCGCGCTTGACGTTTACGAGCGAAAAACACACTATCAGCCAGCCAGATTAATCCGCTGATAATGACTAAGGCAACTAAGATAAAAGGTAAATCGATATTCATAGCGCCCTAGTATACTCAAATCGTTGAAAAATGAGAAATATTATTTAGCTTGAACGCTAAAACTGAGCAGGATGGTTCGACCAACAGCTGGATAGTAGTAGGTGATAGGCGTTGAGCTCAAATCATTTTGGGTCGTGGCATACGAAAAATAATGTTTATTCAGAAGATTATAAACACTCACGCCCACTTGCCAGTCTTGCCAATGATAATTTAAATGACTGTTTATTAAAAAATAAGTCGGCAGAGGTGTTGTTTGATTTAAAAAATCTCCGCCACTGAAGCGCTTTCCCAACAATATTCCTGCACAGTACCATTGCCAATGTTCGGTCAAATTGACAACGCTATGTAAAGAAACTGTTTTATGAGGAACTAAAGGAATATCATTTCCTTTGAACATTCCTGAATGGAATTTAGCATTGACATAGTTTATTGCCCCACCCACACGCCATTGTGAGTTAATGTTATTATCCACAGCAATACTGCCGCCAAACCGCCGCGTTGGATCGAGATTTTGATTAATTCCAAAACCATTATTATTAATATCAGGAATAAACATAATTTCATTGTGTAAATTTAACTGGTAAAGATTAATCTGTGTTTTCCACGTTGATTGTTTGAATTTAATGCCCGTTTCATACGATTCTCCCGTTTGGGTTTTAAGTGGTAAGCCAGTATTGGTAAAGGAATCTTCGTCAGCTTTGGGAAAACGATAATTCGTTGATCGCTCAAAATAAACGCTCAGATAGTGATTAGCATGAAATAGTAATCCCATATTATTAACCCAAGCACGATTATGTGCTGGCGTAAGTTGATTCGTTGTTAATTGATTGGCCGCTGTTGCTAAGCGTGCACCCATTAATAATTCCCAAGTCGAATTAAACGGAATATCGAATTGTTGATACAAAGCTTTTTCAATTTGTTTAGCGCCAGTGGTAAAATTGGTGGCATGAAAATGATAATCGCCCGTTTCCAAATTAATACCCGTAATACTGCCAATCGCTAAATTATTAACATAAAATAATCCATGTAACGTTGGCGAGATATTAATAATATTTCGAGCCTCGGTGAAACGATAGGGTTGCTGACCTAACGATAAAACCCCGTTACCGCGCATGCTATTGAGTGTATTGGCTAGCACGAATTTCCAATTGCTATTTAAAAAATAATGAACTGTCGCTTGTAAAATATGAGTAGTCTCGTGATTATAATCCGATTGATTCAACGCTTGCGTGGGATTGCTCTGTGCTTGTTGCAAGGTGAGGGCGCCGGGATATTGAATATGATTGACGAGAGTATTCCAGCTAATTGCCAACGCCTGACGATGGTGATGATAATTCAATAAAAATCCAACATTACCATTGCGTAGTTTATTATGATCACGGTAATTGTTTGTTGATTTATAATTTGCCTGCAACTGATAAAACCAACCATTACGATACGCTTGACTCGTTAAGATATGATATTGGCGTAAATCATAACTACCGATTTTAACACTGGCCTGATTCATTTTTTTTAACGTTGGTTGCGTCACAATATTAATGATTCCACCTACCGCCTGATCGCCATAGAGCACACTGCCGCTGCCAGGCAATATTTCAATTTGTTGAATCGTATCAAGAGGAATAGTATTTAAATTAAATTGCCCCAGATCAGGATTTAACCACGGTTGACCATTTAACAGTATCAAGGTATTTTGTAAGGCATTATCGCCAAATCCGCGTAATGAGATACTGGTTTGACTGCCCTCACCGTATAAATCTTGCAATGTAAGCGTGGGTTCTGTTTGCAACACTTGTGAAAGTGTCGCAGCCCCCATTTGTTGAATGGTATTTGCAGAAATTATGTTGGCTGGCACTGTCGTTTTTACTGTTGGCTGATGATTTTTTTTGGCGATCACTAAAATCGTGGGGATGGTTAGTGCAAATGAACTGTTCATTACCAATAATAAAATAATACTCAACGTTTTGCTCATGCCGATCCTTAAATTTTTTTAGAGCAAAATGCAGAAATAAGCGTATTCTGCAAGTCGCCCTCCGCAACCTGTTCGATTGATTCATTATTTTTGGCCGGTCTTCGGACTTACAGAGTTTGGCTCTTCCCGTGAATATTATTTCACAGTGATGTTTCCAACTTCATCGAAGGTTCGATGAACTGTTTACCGCTGCGGGGGCAGTACTGGTTTTGCACCAGTTTCCCGATTATCTGGATTAGAGCCTGTTGACAATTCGCTAACGAGATATACTCTTCACACTTGAATTTTAGGCTTTGTTGTCGAGCTAAAGTTACTCAGTCATGTATTCAGTATACACTCCTTCGTATCTTTAACTCGACGCCTCGCCTAAAATCCAATTGTTTTGAGTATAGATTAGGCCAGCGTAAAATTGTTAACACGCCCCAGATCCAGCACCAAAAAGTAGCGCATTGTAAAGTGGATGGGTTAAGGTTTGCAAATAGTGAATTAAATTTAACGATGGTAATTGGAAATAGCTGGCCTTAAGAGCCTGTGCTACCTTGGATTAGATAATACAAGTAAACACCATAACTGATTAAAAGGAGCAGTCCTTTGCAACGATTAAGGCTGCGTGGCTTGCTCAGACCATAACAAAATACAAATAAAAAAACGGTCAAGAGCGCCATCACCAACATGTCA
Source organism: Legionellales bacterium (assembly GCA_026125385.1). Lineage (NCBI taxonomy): Bacteria > Pseudomonadati > Pseudomonadota > Gammaproteobacteria > Legionellales > Legionellales bacterium. The sequence goes on along the minus strand of JAHCLG010000002.1, from coordinate 112,721 downwards.
CGATGCAGTAATTGGTGTTCCACACTGAGCGGATGAATGATCCCTGCAATCCCCACCACCGCTAACGTGTTAAACAAATTGGACCCCAGCACATTGCCCAGTGCAATATCATGTTCGCCTTTGCGGATCGCAATTAAGGATGAAGCTAACTCGGGCAAGGAGGTGCCAATGGCAACAATCGTTAAGCCGATGATTAAATCGCTCACTCCTAGGCTACGCGCAATACCTACCGCGCCAAAAACTAATATTTTAGAGCTGATGATTAAGAGCATAAGCCCAATAACGATCCAAAAAATCGCTTGACGCATTGTCATAGCGTGAATTTTTAACTCTTGCTCGATTTGATTGGCTAATACATCCGCTTTCTTTTGTAAACTCACCCAAACAGTCCAGGCAATTAAGCCTGAAAAAACCAATAATAACGTAGCCGCCTCAAGACGGGTCACGTGACCATCCCACGCTTGATATAACGCGAGCGCAGTTACTGCGATAAGGATCGGTAATTCTTTACGTAATACTTGAGAGTGCACCTTGATAGGGCTAATCAAGGCCGTGAGTCCTAAAATTAAACCTATATTGACGATGTTAGAACCATAGGCATTGCCAAGTGCGATTCCTACGTTATGTTGCAAAGTGGCCGACACGGAAACCGCCATTTCTGGCGAAGAAGTACCAAACCCTACAATCACCATGCCGATGATGAGAGATGGCATACCCAGATATTGCGCCAGTGCTGCTGAGCCATCGACGAAACGATGAGCGCTCCACACCAATACCACCAAGCTTCCCAAGACTGCGAAAATAAATAACGTCATATAACGCTAGGACTCCCTGTTATAACAACAGCCTGGTCGAATCTCCACTCTTGATCGTAAACTGCCAGTTTTCTGACTCAAGCTCGGAGATTGTGAACAGGCTCTAAAATCTTCAGGAAAAATCTTATCACAACTTAGCGGGAGCGTAGTGATCATTTCGTTCTAGCGCCTCTGCAAGCGCACAAGGGATAATATGCTTTTTTAGACACAAATAAAAACGGTTTTCTTAACTCAAAAGCTAAGAAAACCGGCTAAATATTCAGGAGAAATTAACACGCGTGTCTTCATAAAGCATTCATAAACTGAACCCAGTGGGAGAACCAGGTTGTGAATTCAGCTAAAACATTAGGCTTCTTAGCGCAAGGCCAGCGTGCTCACCGATTTAGCGATTCATTCACTCACGTTTATTTCATTCGGCTCAGAATGATTTAGCTTTATTGAAAACACAAAATTACTATATGCTTCCTAGTAAAAAATTCAAGACTTGCAATTTTTGAAAAGACTTTATTTATCACTAACTGCCTGTTATTAAAATAAAAAAAAATTTTAATCTTATTTTTTCATTACTTTGTAACCCATTTTACCACCTTTTTAATTCGATTATTTTTCAAGGTCTTGGCTTTTGTCTGACATTAAAAAAATCAAACGAGCGGTCACTCAATGCATGATGACACACCCATAACGCTCCACCCCAAAATAATTTTCTTTGACCACCACCAACGTATACTGTTTGATGGGCGCAGATTGCTGAGATGGGAGGGCATTGGTATTGGCAGAATTATTTTTTTCGTGGGTATCCTTAGCGCTGGACGATTTTTTATTAACATAATCCAAGACTTTTACTTCTTTAGGTAATTTCACCGACGCGGATGAGGAAGAAGATAATTGTTGATTGACATTTTGTTTATTTTCATCTTCTAAAATGACTTTACATAACACATCGGTATTTTCTTTATTTGTATCTAAATCGACAATTTTAGTGATCTGCAATTGCGGTTTAGGATCGGGCAATATTGAAAGCGCTTGCGTGACTGGCGTATTTTTTCCTATTTTGAGGGTTGGAGTATGAATAGTGCCTGAGGGATCTTTCCATTCTAAAGTCACTGCAAGGTTTGGCAATAAGGTGGCAAATTTGATGAGATATTGATTATCTGCAAAAACATTCACAATGAATAATCCCATTCCCAACACAAAGGCTATTTTTCGTCCCAACATCATTTTTCCTCGCGGCATTTTTCCTTAAAATAAAATGATAACATAGGAAAAGAGAGAATGCGCATAAGCTTAAGACATGTTGATAATTTGCTATGGCTTAGCGTAGATGGAGTCAATGAGCAGCGAATGACAAAAAATCAATTAGACACGGCCAGCAGAGTAGAATGATCAACATACCCTATTCCACAACCGTATAAATTTCCATTAATAATGGATTGCATTTACTGCACGAGGAACCACAGCCAGCAAGTGGTGGCTCGCGTTTAATTTTACCTTTATTGATCCATTTATTTAACATGTCTCGCATGACTTCAGGTGAGGCACTGAAGTGTTTACATAATGTTAATAAAGGAACGCTGCGTTGTTCGTGAATAAATTTTTTAACCGCCAATAAACGCATCGCTTTATCCCTTCGCCATGAGTGAATTAAATTCGAGTGACGTTTTCTGATGAGCAAGATAACGCATCATAAAAATAATTACAGTAAATCCGCAAAAAATTCCAATTAACCAACTGAAGGAATAAAAAGGATGATGCGAAAACGTGCATGCTTGATAAAAAACCACCGCCGTTCCATAAGCTAAACCCAATGCCCACAGTGTTGAAAATACCGTCCACGATTTATTTAATTCGCGCGCCATGACTGCGGTAGTAGAAATGCAAGGTATATATAATAAAACAAATAATAAATAAGCGAATGCGCCAACTTGTCCACCAAAACGTTGATACATAATGCCATAAACACCTGGATTCACGCTGTGATCGGGTGCAGCCGCTAAAATTGGATTACCCAAAGCGTGCGGGATTTGTGCTAAATTAGTAGGGATTGAGACCAGTGCCGCGCGTAAATTTTCCCAAAATTGAAAATGCGTTTGCGACGCTAATCCCAGATGACCGACTTGCATGTAAAGCGTGTTTAACGTTGCAATCACCACTTCTTTAGCCAACGTTCCCGTAATCAAACCCACTGTAGCAGGCCAATTATTATCTTGTATCCCCATCGGATGAAAAAGAGGTGTTAAGAAACGGCCAAGAGCAGATAATAAAGAATCTTGATTCGCATCTCCCGTGATTAAATGGCCACTGACACTTAAAGAATTAAGCGCGCCGATTAAAATACAAATTGGGATAATTAATTTTCCAGCTTTAATTAAAAATCGTTTTAACCGTGCCCAAGTTTGTCTTAATACTGCGCGCACTGTGGGAAGACGATAGGGCGGTAATTCTAAAATAAATGGAGCAGGTTCACCTTGGAGTACGGTTTTACGTAATAATAATCCGGTAAAAATCGCCATCAGGATACCAATTAAATACAAGAGAAAAACAATATTTTGACCCCCTCGTGGAAAAAATGCTGCAGTAAACACGGCGAAAATCGCCAAGCGTGCTCCGCAAGACATAAAAGGACTCATCATAATGGTTAGAATACGATCGCGTTTAGAATCAAGCGTGCGGGCAGCCATAATCGCGGGAACATTACAACCAAATCCTACGATTAATGGGACAAACGATTTTCCAGGCAATCCCAATGCTCGCATGAATCGATCCATCACAAACGCAGCGCGCGCCATGTAACCTGAACTTTCTAAAAAGGATAAAAATAAAAACATGCCGCCAATAACTGGAATAAAGGTTACGGTAGTATTAATTCCTTTGCCAGCACCACTGGCTAAAATAGCGATGAGCCACGAAGGAGTTGAGATACTCTGCAACAAATGCGCAAATCCTTGGACAAAAATGGTGTCGGTGCTGATATCAAAAAAATCTTGAAATGCTCCGCCAATATTAATCGCAAATAAAAACATGCAATACATCATGGCAAAAAATAATGGGATACCGAGAAAACGATTCAGCACGAAGTGATCTAAACGTGTAGTAAAATTGGTATTTTTACTCTGTTCTTTGTTTAAGACGCTATTGGCAATTTGATGCGAAAACTCATATCTGGCATCGGCAATTAAAATATCGGCATCATCTTCGCACGCTGCAATGTTTGCTTGTTGTTGGTGAAGTGCTAGCTTTAAATCTTCGCTAATAATATTTTTAGCAAATTGATCATCTTCTAATAAACGTAACGCCCAAATTCTATGATTACCATTATAATTTTTAAAAGAGTTATTCAGCTGTGGAATGAGTGCTTGAATGGCGTTTTCTATGGGTGGTGAGTAAGCAATTTGGTGATGATTGGATTTTTTAGCCTGGCTATATTCGACAATAGCCTTTTTTAATTGCTGGATGCCTTGTTTTTTAATGGCAGTAACTGGAATAACGGGTACATTTAATAATTGATTTAATTTTTCAACGTCAAGCTGCTGCCTTGTTTGTGTTAATTCATCCATCATAGTTACTGCGATGATCATCGGTAATTGCGTATCAAGCAGTTGTGAGGTTAAAAATAAATTGCGTTCTAAATTAGTCGCTTCAATCACATTAATATAAATATCAACTTTATCTTCGCTGATAAATCGCGTAGCAATCGCTTCATCCATTGCTGATTTACTGGAAGCAGATGTTAACGAATAGGTGCCAGGCAAATCAATCACTTCTACCTGATAATGACCGTCATTAAAAAAACCACTTTTCCGCTCGACGGTAACACCCGGCCAGTTACCGACACGCAATTGACTACCGGTTAGGGCATTGATTAACGTGGTTTTTCCACAATTGGGATTACCAATTAACGCGACGGTTATTTTTTCCATTCATTAATTCGCTCAATCATGAGGGCGCTGGCTTCGTGTTGACGCAAACTTAAAGCAAAACCGCGCAATGATATTTGGATAGGATCGCCCAATGGCGCGCGTCGTACCACGGTAAATTTAGCCCCACGCGTTAATCCCATGGCCAATAATTTTTGCCGATAGGGTTTGGGACATTCTTGGAAACCCAAAATTTTACCACATTCCCCAATATTTAAATCCACCAGACCTGCCATAATTTATCCATTAGCTCTTAATCTAAATGAGAATCATTATTATCTACATTCTGAGGGTGAAGTCAAGATGCCGCTCATTCTGAAATAACACTTTAGATTCCGTTTTTAACCTCATCTGTTACACTTAAGATTTGGTGACTGAGGTAGAGAGCGATGTCGACAGATATTCGTTGGCAACAATGACTCAATAACTTAAATGCAGCGCTGGAACAATTAACCGAGGGAGTTAATTTAGCTCAATCGCGTGAATTATCCTCGTTAGAACAACAAGGCTTAATTCAGGCTTTTGAGTTTACGCATGAGCTAGCATGGAATGTCTTAAAAGATTATGCCTATTTCCAAGGTAACGCCACGATTGCAGGATCGCGTGATGCCAGTCGGGAGGGATTTAAAATAGGACTGATTAAAGACGGTGACATGTGGATGGAAATGATTAAAAGTCGCCATCAAACCACTCACACGTATAACAAAGCCATTGCAAAAGAAATTGTCGAAAAAATCCTAAGTGTTTATTACTCAGCATTTCTTGAGTTCTGTCATACCATGGAAAAACTAAAATCATGAACTCCCCCGATAAAAAAAAATATGGTTTAAATGATAAGGATATTGCAGCGATTCAAACCGTATTGCGATGCTATCCGCACATTGAAAAAGCTATTTTGTATGGTTCGCGAGCTAAAGCAAATTATCGCCACGCATCGGATATCGATTTAACGCTGCAAGGAGAACAACTCACCTATACCGATTTGGTGGCGATTGACCTCGCCTTAGATGATTTGTTGTTACCCTACACAATTGATCTGTCGATTTATCATCACATCGAAAATCCTGAACTATTGGCACATATTCAGCGCGTTGGACAAGAATTTTATGTTAAGTCGTCGTCTGAATCATCGAAGGTAACTAACAAAGATTAAAAGTCGCAACGCATTACTAATTAGTTGGGTAACAAAGCCTAAAATTCAAGCCTGAACAGGGTATTAGATCAATCAGCACCTGAATTTTGCGATACAAAATAAATTATTTTTCGGCAATAAAGGTTAAATGATCACTGCCATTTAAAAAACGTTTTCGATATTGGATGTTTTTAAAACCAAATTTTTCTAACATCAATCCCATTTCATGCCGATAATACCATAATATATTCATTTCTTCGTATTCTTCTTGAATAAGCGCATCACCGGAATATTTGGCATAATGCGATTTGGAAATTAAATATTGTTCAAATTTATTAACAAACGTTTGATTAGTGAGGGTGATAGAATCGGTAGCGGATAACTTCACTTTGCGAGTGCTGGCATCGACTTCTGCATGTTCGTATAACGCATCCCATGGGATAAATAAATCCATTACTAATTTTCCCGCAGGAACTAACCAATCATAAAATTGTGTTAACGCTTGGTAAGCTTTTTGATGAGGATACAATAATTGGAATGATCCGAGTGGAATAATAATACCTTGATATAAAATTGCCGCTTCAAAAGTATCAATGGTATTTTCAGTGACGAAGGCGGTAACGTTTGACGCTTGTGCGCGTTGCTTGCAACTGTGTAACATGGCTGCTGAAGCATCAAACCCATCCACGGTGAAACCCTGTTGTACGAGCGGAATTAATAATCTTCCTGAACCACACATCGGCTCGAGCAACTTATCTTGCTTTGAAAATAATTCCTGATAAAACGTTAATTCTTCTGCAGCAGCAAATAACTTATCTGCATTATAAAATTCTGTGCAAAGTTCACCATACATCATGTTATCTATACTCCTCATTAAATCTGTTACCTACTGAGAATACGCAAGTATTAAATTGATCCCCAGCAGTTGGCTGCAAGCGCCTAGGTGAGCATACTCGATTGCCAATTAAGCATTATAGACATAGACATGATTGACTATCCAGCCACTCTAAATATGTCGCATCAGCGGGTAAAAACAGGATAAAATAGCGCCCATGAACGAGCAGCAACGAATTTTTTATTTACAACAAATGGGCGTGACGGTGTGGCAGTCGCGAGAGTGCACTATTGCATCAGCGGAAAATCAAGATTTGGCGAATCCTTGGGAAGCGTTGAATCACAAAATCAAGAATTGCCAAGCCTGTGGATTAGAAAAAACCCGTACCCAAACTGTGTTTGGTGTGGGTAATCGCCAAGCGGATTTATTGATTGTAGGTGAAGCTCCCGGATTTCATGAAGATCAACAAGGCGAACCGTTTGTGGGACGTGCTGGGCAATTGCTGGATAATATGTTGAAAGCGATTGGCTTAAATCGTCAAACGGTTTTTATTGCCAATATTTTAAAATGTCGCCCGCCGAATAATCGCGATCCCAAACCCGAAGAAGTTACTTCCTGCACGCCTTTTTTAATTCAACAAATTGAATTACTACAACCTAAAATGATTGTCGCCGTGGGACGCATCGCCGCGCATTTTTTATTAAAAACCACAACACCTTTAAATCAATTGCGCGGGCAGCAATTCGATTTTCAAGGCATACCGTTGCGCGTGACATTTCATCCGGCGTATTTATTACGATCTCCCAGCGATAAAGCCAAAGCCTGGATTGATTTATTAGCCATTCATCAAGAATTGCAACGGCTCATCCATTCTCAGGAAAAAAACCCACATCATGCGACGATTTAATTCTACTGCGCGTTTTTCTTTGCTTAAATTGTTATTATGGATATGGTTATTCAATACTGTACTGATGTGGTTAATCGCGTCACACTATTTATTTAATGTCTTACCACTGAATTTGTATTTTTTAGGCCCGTATTTAGGCCCTATTAATATCTTCGGAAAAATTCTCGTCTATTTTTATTTATTGATAACCTATTGCAGTTATTTTGCATTACTCGCATTCCTGCCAAGTCTGTTGATGATGGTGATTAGTATCATATTACCCTGGCGACGGCTAATTTTTTTATTAAGTTCAATGTTATTTAGCCTTGCATTATTATTATTGTACACTGACACTTATATTTTTAATCTTTATCGCTTTCATTTAAATAGCATGATTTTTTCCATGTTTATTTCCGGCAGTATGGGGAATGATGTATTAAATTTTTCATCGCGTGAAAACCTGATGTTGTTCTTTATGATTGGGTTGATGATGAGTGCGCAAATCTGCGTGCATTTTCTCGCAGCTTATTGCAGCAAGCGATTTTCCCTCCGCATGATTAAACGCTACGCGATAGTGAATGGTGGATGTTTAATCCTATCGTTTATTTTATTAATTTTAGGTGCTAGCACAGGTATTAATCAGTTTAGTAAACAAAATGTGATTTTTCCTGGTTATGATATTTTCATTAACGTAGTCTTTCCCAAAAATATGGCACAGTTTTTACAACGCGAAAGTGAAACGCGTTATTCGCAATTAGCACAAAACTCAGCGCCCTTAAATTATCCCCAACATCCTTTAATCATTAAGCCTAATGAAAAATTACCGAATATTTTTATTATTGGCATCGATGCTTGGCGCTTTGATAGTTTAACTCCTGAGATTACACCAAATATTGCTCGCTTTGCCCAACAGTCGATTGAGTTTAAACAGCATTTTAGCGGAGGAAATGCCACACTACCGGGATTATTTTCGTTATTTTACAGTATCCCTAGCCAATATTGGACAGCGATGACAGCATCCAAAACCAGCCCTGTGTTGATCGATATATTACAACAATTTCACTATTCCATTGGCATTTTTGCCAGCGCTAATTTATATGTTCCCCCACTTTATGAAAATATTTTTGTTAAGATTAAACATTTGCAACGTATTACGCCAGGTAATTATGCAGTCGATCGCGATCGAAAAATTACTCAAGAATTTCAAACATTTTTACAGAAGCATCCACAACCCAAGTTTGCCTTTTTATTTTATGATTCTGCTCACGCTTATTGCACCTTGCAAGATTATCCGCAACCGTTTCAACCCGCCATTCAACACTGCAATCGCTTATTGTTAAATAATGATACCAATCTTATCCCATATTTAAATCGCTATCGTAACGCTTTGCATTTTATTGACGGCGAAGTTGCCAAAGATTTAGCGGCAATTAAAGCACAAGGTTTGTGGGATAATTCGATCATTATTATTACTAGCGATCACGGACAAGAATTTAATGACAATCATTTAAATTATTGGGAACATGCCAGCAATTTTACGCGCTATCAAATACAAGTGCCGTTAGTGATCCATTGGCCGGGAAAAAATGCTGATACAATTAATTACCCCACTTCTCATTACGATATTGTCCCCACGTTATTACAAGATGTATTTCACTGTCGCAATCCAACAAATGATTACAGCATCGGTGAAAATTTATTTATTCAAAAATTACAACCGTATTTAATTGTGGGCAGTTATAGTTATATGGGATTGGTGACGAAAGATTACATCTTGAGTTTTTTGAATTCGGGGGAAGTTTTGGTGCAAACGTTGGGAGCTAAAACGCTGCATCAGCAAAAAATTAATCCAGAGATGATTAAACTATTTTTTAATCTGCTTTCTCAATTTTATAAAACGACAACGCACTCGTAAAGGAGTGCGTTGTTGGATAATATATATAGGTTTCCTTAAGGTGTACAACCCGTCGGAGCATTATCAAGAATATGTGAATCCTGTGTATCCGTCTCACCATCAGTTATCGTGATGACGGTGTTATCGGGAATGGCTTTGAGGCATTTTGTATAAAACGCATAATTTGTTGTGCCTGAAATAATTCCTTCTGGCTGCACAGCGGGTTTAGGGCACGTAGTAAGTGGAGTATCCGGGTATGAAAAATACCCGTAAATTCGCACATAAGCAACGTTAGCAATATCACTCGTCGGAACTATAATAGGTTTTGGAGTAGAATTGGCAGCATTTAAAGTGACGGTACCAAAATCTTTTACTTGAGTACCGTTACTGGTGTAACCTACAAATGAAAATTCCCATCCATGACGCACGCTACCACACCAATTTCCAGGCGCATTAGACAGCTGTAAAGTAATATCCGCAAACGCAGTACCGCTAAATCCCAAAAAAATCGAGCTAACACCCAATGCAATCGAACCCAACATTTTAGAAATCTTTTTCATCGTTATCATCTCCACCGAATTATTTATAGTTTGCTATTCTCAAGCTAAGTATAGCAGATTTTATTCTATACAATTTTTAACCAGAAGTACATATAAAATTACTTTATTATAGTTAACTACTTGAATTTATTCCTTAACGTAGCCTGGGGAGCCGTAGCCTGGAACTTCGCTGCGCTGCGATCCAGGATCCTAGCATCTTTAGAATTCCGGTTCTGGATCGCAGCACAGCGAAGTTCCAGGCTACGGCTGCGCTCCGTTCCAGGCTACAAGCTACGCCATTAATGCCCATTGTTGTTGTAAATCGGTTAATTGTTGTAGCCAATAGCGAGGGGTGCCAAAATCGGGGAATGCGTGTAAAAAAGCAGGATCATCGCGGCGTTTGGCGATCCAGGCGCTGAAATTGATATAACGCAATGCACGTAAGGGTTCGATTAAGCGTAAACTCTTCCTATCAAAATCGCAAAAACTAAGATAGGCGTCTAATAAATGGCGCAAACGAATTTGCGATTCTTCATCTCGCCCTGGCACAATTAACCATACATCTTGCACGGGAGGACCTATTACCATATCATCGAAATCCACCCAATAAAATCCGTGTTGACCTTGTAATAAATTGCCTAAATGGCAATCGCCATGAATGCGTTGCATCTTCACGCACTTAAACCACGGATCGCTTTTATCACAAATGGCATTCACCATTTGAATATAATCTTGTTTAATTTCCGGTGGTAAAAAATCATTTTCAATTAAATAATGTAAATTGGCACGACCATAAGTATCGGGTGTTAAATTGATCCGTGAAATCGATTTTTGCGTTGCGCCAACGGTATGTAAGCGCGCCAACAATCGCCCGATAATGGCTAATTCATCGAAACTTAATTCTTCGGGATTGCGGCCACTCATTTTAGGAAAAGTAGTGTAATAAATGGAATTGGCATAGTGCAACGTTTTTTTATCGATAAAAAAGCGAGGTGCTACAACAGGAATATCGGCTTGCTGCAATTCGTGTAAAAATTGATGCTCCGCTAAAATTTGTTGTTCGCTCCAACGACCAGGACGATAAAATTTGGCAATAATAAAATTATCGTAAGGATGTTGCGCTTCGTCATTAATAATTTCTATTTCATAAACACGATTTTCTAAACTATTTAACGCTTGCACGCGTCCCGTGCATTGTAATCCTGTCGATTGTTCTATGTGATCTAAAATACACTCAGGCGTGAGTTGATAAAAATATTGTGTTGCGGAATTTCCCCAGGCCATGATTTTTTGATCCTTGTTGATTTAATTTGGATGTAGCCTGGAAAGCCCGTAGCCTGGAACGTAGCGCAGCGAAGATCCAGGATCGAAGTTCTAAAGATGCTAAGATCCTGGATCTTCGCTACGCTACGTTCCAGGCTACGGCTGCGCTCCGTTCCAGGCTACGGCTGCGCTACGTTCCAGGCTACTAATGTATGTGTGCTAGAATACCATCTAATTCAGCTAAACTATTATATGAAATAATTAAATTTCCTTTCCCAGAGCGATCGAATTTAATTTCAATTTTAGCGCCTAATTTTTCCGATAATTTATTTTCTAAGGCTTTAATATCAGGATCGATATTCATATTATTTTTTTCAGCAGCCGTGTTAGTGATCCCTTCTAATAATCGACGAATTAATTTTTCCGTCTCACGCACCGAAAGTGATTTTTCCACAATATGTCGCGCTGTTGATAATTGCTCACGATTTTCTAATGCTAACAAGGCGCGCGCATGTCCCATTTCAATATCACCACGTTCCAACAGGATGCGAACATCGGCGTGTAAATTTAATAAGCGTAATAAATTAGTGATCGCTGTGCGCGATTTGCCTAAGGCATCGGCGGCTTGTTGATGTGTCATGTCTAACTCATGAATTAATCGTGATATGGCTTGCGCTTCTTCGATGGGATTTAAATTTTCGCGTTGAATATTTTCAATTAAGGCCATGGCCATCACCGCATTGTCGGGAAGATCACGAATTAACGCGGGAATTTCGTTTAATCCAGCTAATTGCGAAGCACGCCAGCGCCGTTCGCCTGCCACTAATTCATAATCGCCGGTAATTAAGCGACGTAATATGATTGGTTGAATTAATCCTTGCGCACGTATAGATTGCGCTAATTCTTCTAATGCTTGTTGATCAAATTCACGCCGTGGTTGAAACGGGCTGCGTTGAATGCGTTCAATGGGAATTAAACGATATTCCTCTCCCGATGTTTCAGCCGAGGTTGGCGTAGTTATTTCTAAAGAACTACCTAATAACGCATCTAAATTTCGACCTAAGCCGCGACGTTTCATATTCATGGGTTTCTCACTTTAACTGATTGCTGTTTCAGCCACTACTGGTGCAAATGTTTGTAAAGGTTTTTCAATAATTTCTTGGGCTAAATTCAAATAGGCTTGCGCGCCGTTAGAGCGTTTATCGTAGGCAATCACGGATAAACCGTAACTCGGTGCTTCCGCTAAACGAATATTGCGTGGGATCACCGTGCGATACACTCGATCGCCAAAATGATCCACTAATTGTTTAGAAACGTCTTGCGTTAAACAACTGCGGCCATCATACATGGTTCGTAAAATTCCATAAACATGTAAACGTGGATTTAAACTGGCACTGATTTGCTGAATTGTATCGATTAATCCTGATAAACCTTCTAACGCATAATATTCGCACTGCATGGTAATAATCACCCCATCGGCGGCCACGAGGGCATTGACCGTTAACATATTCAATGAAGGGGGACAATCGATGATAACGTAATCGTAAGAATCTTTAAAACGAGATAATACTTGGCGGAGTCGTAATTCGCGACGCGGCATTTGCAATAATTTTACTTCGGCTACCGTTAAACTTTTATTGGCGGGCAAGACATCAAATCCATTTGGGCTTGTTACTAACGCATCTTGTGGTGAAATTTCATCAAGTAATGCTTCGTTGATGGTATTGCTTAACGTTGCTTTATTCACTCCAGCGCCCATTGTGGCATTACCTTGCGGATCGAGATCAACCAACAACACACGCCGATCGCAGGCGCTTAAACCCGCGCATAAGTTGATACTCGTCGTGGTTTTTCCCACACCACCTTTTTGATTGGCTATCGCAATTACACTACCCAAGATCCTAACTCCATTGCAAGGTGACTAAATACCGCTCTCGATCGATCCCTGGAATTTGCACACGCTGTTTAGTAACCCCAACTTCCGCTGCTAATTCTGCAATTTCATGATCGACGTGATCGCCTTTTAATAATAACATGCGCCCTTGTGGCGCTAATAAATGATGAGATTTTTCCACAATATCATTTAACGAAGCAAAAGCCCGACTGACTAAACACGGAAACCATTGCGCTTCACTATAACCTTCTACGCGAGATTGGACAAGCGCAACATTCCGCAACCCAAGTTCGCGCACGGCTTGAGTTAAAAAATTTATTTTTTTACCGTTACTATCGAGTAAAGTAAAATGTTGGTGAGGACATGCCATCGCTAAAATTAATCCGGGCAAGCCAGCACCCGTGCCCACATCGATAATGCGATCATATTGATTTTCAATAAAAGGAAATAAAATTAAATTTTCTAATAAAATATGTGCGACATAATCATTTAATTCATAACCTACTAAATTATAAGCGCGCTGCCATTTGTGTAAAAGGCTTAAATAAGCCATGAATTGATTAATGGTATCGGCGTTAAAATCCAAATTTAGCAAAAGCAACATTTGCTGTAATTGTTTTTTTAGAATATCCCATTTTTCCATTTATTCATTCACCACTTCTATACCACGATTTTTTTTCAAATAAACTAATAATAACGAAATTGCAGCCGGGGTTACTCCAGGAATGCGTGCGGCCATCCCAATATTAGCAGGGCGAATGCGTTTTAATTTTTCGCGCACTTCCGTTGAAAAACTGCTGATTTGATCGTAATTAAATCCATCCGGTATCATCGCGTCTTCATATCGACGTTGTTTTTCGATTTCATCGTGTTGTCTGTCAATATAACCTGAGTAATGCGCTTGAATATTAATTTGTTCAATGACGCTTTGCTCTGTGAGCGATTCGCCAAAACTAGGTAATTGCGTTAATAATTGATAATCGCATTCTGGTCGTTGTAATAAATCGCTTAAACGATATTCGCGTTTTAAAGGTTGTCCGGTTAATTGTTCCATTATCTCAGCATCGGGAGTATTGGGGCGTATCCAAATGTTTTGTAAACGTTGTTGTTCTTGATGAATGGCATTTTTTTTCTCAAGAAAAGCGCGCCAGCGGTGATCGGCAATTAAATTTAAATCACGTCCGATTTCTGTTAAGCGTAAATCAGCATTGTCTTCGCGTAATAATAAGCGATATTCGGCACGTGAGGTAAACATGCGATACGGTTCTTGGGTGCCGCGGGTAATTAAATCGTCAATTAATACGCCAATATAAGCTTGATCGCGACGTGGCGTCCACGCGGGTAAATTAAATACATAGCGCGCTGCATTGAGTCCAGCAATAATGCCTTGCGCGGCGGCTTCTTCGTAACCCGTGGTGCCATTAATTTGTCCGGCAAAAAATAATCCTTCAATGAATTGCGTTTCTAGTGACGGTTTTAAATCACGCGGATCAAAAAAATCGTATTCAATCGCATAACCTGGGCGCGTAATGTGAGCGTTTTCAAATCCCGGAATCGAGCGCACGAATTGATATTGCACATCGAAGGGTAAGCTTGTGGAAATCCCATTCGGATAAATTTCGTGGGTGTGTAATCCTTCGGGTTCAATAAAAATTTGATGGGAAGATTTTTCAGCAAAACGCACGACTTTATCTTCAATCGAAGGACAATATCGTGGACCGATGCCTTCAATTTTTCCGGTGAATAAGGGTGAGCGATCTAAGCCATTGCGAATCACTGCATGGGTTTTTTCATTGGTATAAGTAATATGACAAGGAATTTGCGTGGGGTGTTGTTCTGTTTTACCTAAATAGGAAAATACTGGTAAGGGATTATCGGAGTGTTGCGGGGTTAAATGTTGATAATTAATAGTACGACCATCGATGCGCGGTGGTGTGCCGGTTTTTAAACGATCAACGCGAAAAGGCAGGGCACGTAATGTTTTGGCTAACTCATTCGCGGGAGGATCGCCTGCGCGTCCGCCCTGATAGTTTGAAAATCCAATGTGAATTTTTCCACCGAGAAATGTGCCCGCGGTTAGCACCACACTTTTAGTATAAAACGTGAGTCCCATTTGGGTGACCACACCCACCACTTTATGGTTTTTTAATATTAAATCGACCACACCTTGTTGAAACAACGTTAAATTTGGTTGATTTTCCAGCGCGTGACGCACAAATTGTTTATATAAATTACGATCGGCTTGCGCACGGGTGGCACGTACCGCGGGGCCTTTACTGGAATTTAACACCCGAAATTGAATACCCGCATGATCAATGGCCTCCGCCATAATACCACCTAAGGCATCGATTTCTTTGACTAAATGACTTTTTCCAATACCACCAATCGCGGGATTACACGACATTTGCCCTAAGGTTTCGATATTATGTGACAATAATAACGTATTCGCTCCCGATCGCGCACTGGCGAGCGCCGCTTCCGTACCCGCGTGGCCACCACCTATCACAATAACATCATAATGAGTTGGAAAATCCATGGTAATTTCTTCAATGTAAAAATAAGTCCGTTATTATAGCGGGTTGATTGATATTATGCATCAATCTCATGAGCTGACTATTCTAGTTTGAAGGCTACTACGGTCAATACGATAAACCGCCGGGATCGGAATCTAACGTAGCCTGGAACGAAGCGCAGCGTAGCCTGGAACGGAGCGCAGCGGAGATCCAGGATCGGAATTCTAAAGATGCTATGATCCTGGATCTCCGCTGCGCTCCGTTCCAGGCTACGCTCCGCTGCGTTCCAGGCTACAGGCTGCGCTCCGTTCCAGGCTACAGGCTCCGATTCAATTAGTTTTATTCCATTCCTTTTTTTTGCTATCATACGCTAACTTCAAAATTCACCATTTTTTCTTTTCTGACATTTTTCATCGAGTAAACCTAATTTATTGATAAAATTCAAAGAGGTTACGCTTATGATTACCACAGAAATTATTTCTCGTTTGCAATTTGCTTTTACCATTAGTTTTCACATTTTATTTCCTGCATTCAGTATTGGATTAATTTTATTTATTACGCTCATCGAATTACAGTGGCTCATCACTAAAAATACGCTTTACCTGACGATTTGTAAATTTTGGACAAAAATATTTGCGCTCACATTTGGTATGGGCGTGGTGTCTGGAATTGTCATGGAATATCAACTGGGAACTAATTGGTCTGGATTCACGCGTGACGTGGGTGGCGTGTTGGGTGCATTATTCACTTATGAAGTATTAACAGCCTTTTTTGTGGAAGCGGGATTTATTGGCATTATGGTACTCGGGTTTAACAAGGTAAAACCGAGTTTGCATTTTCTTGCGACGGTGATTGTATTAATTGGTACGACTTTATCGACGTATTGGATCATGTGTGCTAATACCTGGATGCAACATCCGGTGGGTTATGTGCAAAATCCTAATGGCACATTTGATGTGGCGAGTTGGAAAACCATTTTAACCAATAGCGATTTATTTCCACGTTTTTTTCACATGTTACTTGCAGCGTACTTGGCCGCTGCACTCGTTATCAGCAGTGTGAGTGCGTATTATTTATTAAAACATCGTCATCTTAATTTTGCTAAAACCTGTTTTTCGTGGATTTGGTGGTTAATTTTATTTCTCATACCTATCCAAATTTTTTTAGGCGATAGTACTGGATTAAATGTATTTAAATATCAGCCTTTAAAAACGGCAGCAATGGAAGGTATTTGGCAAACAGGTACTGGCCAACCGTTATTATTATTTGCTATTCCCAATCAAGACAAACAACAGAATGAATTTGTCATTAAAATCCCCCATCTTGCTTCATTGATTAATACACACCAGTGGAATGGAAAAATGGTGGGATTAAATTCGGTGGATAAATCCGAACAACCCAACGTCTTACCTGTTTTTTTTAGTTTTCGTTTGATGGTGGGTATTGGTTTTCTGATCTTATTTTTAGCGCTTACGTCTTTCTATTTAAGAATTCGTAAACGATTATTAACTACCACATGGTTTTTAAAAACGTGTGTTTTTTCATCTCCATTAGGATTCATTGCCTTGTGGGCAGGGTGGATCACCGCAGAATTAGGACGACAACCGTGGATAGTCTATGGTTTAGTGAGAACAAAAGACGCGGTATCACAAGTTCCTATCACAACAACCATCAGTATTTTTGTCTTGATGATCCTCGTTTACGGAATTATTTTTGGCATTTTTTACACGTATTTTCTTCATCGCATTTTACAAAAAGGACCACACGATGTTTCACCCCAAGACTTAATTACAGATCGAAGCTTCGCATATATGCAAGGTGAAATGGGAGAAAAATCATGATACATCATTTACCGCTTATTTGGCTTATTCTCATTGCCTGTGGAATTGCCATGTATATTATTTTAGACGGATTTGATTTAGGGATTGGTATTTTAAGTATTTTTATTCACGAAGAAAACCATCGCGATATCATGATGGCATCCATTTTACCGGTCTGGGATGGTAATCAAACTTGGCTCGTCTTTGGTGGCGCAAGTCTTTATGGGGCATTTCCTTTAGCCTTTAGTCGTATTTTACCAGCACTCTATTTACCCATATTAATCATGGTGATTGCATTAATTTTTCGTGGCGTGGCCTTTGAATTTCACTTAAAAGCGCGAAAAACCAAACGAATTTGGCAGTGGTCGTTTTTTTTAGGATCACTGATTGCTACGATTATGCAGGGTTTTATTTTGAGTGTGTTTGTGATGGGGTTTGAATTTAATCAAGACAATGAGTTGATCAGTAAAATAAATTACACACATCCTTTTTCGCTGGTGTGTATTGGCGGATTAATCACCGGCTATTGCTTACTAGCAGCCACTTGGTTAATTATGAAAACCATCCCACCTTTGCAAAACCTATTTTTCACGTTGGCCCATCGATTACTCTACCTTCTATTATTTTTTGTGATGTTAGTCAGTATTTTAAGCCCTATTAGCGATCCCGATTTAAAAAGCATTTGGTTTAATCCACATACGATGTTTTACTTAGCTTTTCTCCCACTCACCACGTTATTATTATTTCTCACTGAATGGATTGCCTTAAAAAAACACGATGAACATTTACCCTTTTTAGCAACAATTGGCATTTTTTTACTGTGTTTTAGTGGTTTTGTGATCAGTGTTTATCCGTATTTAGTTCCACGCTACCTCACCTACCTCCAAGCTGCCGCCAATACCAATACGCTACTCTTTATGGCCATCGGCGCGTTCATACTGTTACCCATATTATTACTTTATACGGGCTATGCGTATTATACCTTTCGTGGGAAGGTGACTGAGAAAATTGAGTATTAACCAATAAATAGTTTATCTAATTACAAAATTTTCTTAGTAAAACTAGGTTATCTTGTTAAAGTATTTCATTATTAACCAATGCCGCTCGTGGAAATCTAAGAGATAATGAAATTTTAACACCACCTTCTAAACGCAAAAAAATTTAAATTTCACGGCACTTTATTTTTCCTATTTATTCCATACAATAAAATCCTGATGTTACTTAAAAATAAATCATTGCTTTCCCAAAACTCTCATAGCAATATGATTTCCGTTTTCTGGTAAATTAATTTTTTTAACAAGTTCCTTTAATTTTCCAGAAATTTCAGGAAAAGTAAAAGTATTTCCATCATATACGGTATTCTTAAAAATATAATTAGCAACATCTTCTCTAAAATTTTCCCGCTGCTCTGGTGTGGTGTTTTGATTAAACGCTGTTAAATCACTTAAAATTTCATTTAAATTTTCTTCTAACTCTAAACATATGTCTCCGTGAATTTTATTCATACCTTTAATAAAATTATGGCAAAATTTAATTGATTTAATTGAAGTTAATAAATTAAATTTTATACTTCCAGTACTATTTAAATAATCTTGAAGAAGCTCAAGCTCCTCTTTTGAAAACAATATAGTACCCAATTTATCTGCACTGGTTTCCTTAATTTCCTTGATGATATTTTTTAATTTTCTTATCTCTGCTTTTCCAATACTGTCGCTACAGCTCGTCGATGCTATTCCTAGATCATTAATATCAACACTTTTCAAAGTTTCAGTAATATCTTGTGTTAAATTTAAACCTACTTGAAACTTTCTAAGTTTTGTTTTGAGTAACTTGATAATTTCATCCACATGTTCATCGAGAGATCTGGTGGAAGCACCTGGTTTAAAGAAACCGAAGAGACGGGTAAACATACAAACACCTCATTATTTTTGTTAGTAGAAATAAAGCTGCTATTATACATATAAAATACAAAATTGCACTAATTATTTTCTTCTATGAATTATTACCACCGTTTATCCACACAACCAGGTTTACTTCGTTCAGCTCTTATCGCTATTTTGTCTCACAACAGGTTATTACTCTTGTTACATCATGCTCACGACTCGACAAATATCCCATTATTACCCCTTGAAAGTATTGAAAAAACAGTTGGCAGTCTTTATGATGAAAGCGTTAAGATTTGGGGGATTCACGTGTTAGGTGCAATCTGGGGGTAAGTAATGCTTTATTTACAAAGATTGTGTCTACATGCAAGTCATTTTATCTCATCTCATAACAAAATGGATTTTTTTGCACATGACTTTATGGGGCTTAATTTATGACAAATAAAATTTACGTTGGCAATTTGCCATATCAACTCGATGAATCCGCATTACAAGCAGCCTTTGCCCAGTTTGGGGAAATCATCGATGTGAAAGTGGTCAAAGATCGTGACACTGGGGAATCACGGGGTTTTGGCTTTATTACCTTTTCCAATCGCGATGAAGCTCGTAATTCGTTAGTAATGGGCGGGCAAATGCTTGAAAATCGCAAGTTGTTTGTAAAATTTGCACGAGAACGTCAGCAACAACGTTCACACGACATGGCGTATTAATCAGGCGTTTTCTCCTTAAATAAAATACCGTGGGTTTGCCCCGCGGTATTTTTTGTTTTTACGAATTCGTTCACAGGAATCAAAGCTTGTGTATAAATACTGTTAACGCTTTATAACTATAATAATCAAGCCACGGAAGATAAACCCATCCCCCTCTAGACATCAGGTTATTTACCAATACAAAAACTTGAAAATATTTTTCCTAACAAATCATCACTGGTAAATTCTCCAGTAATCTCGCTTAAGTGCAATTGTGCTTGACGTAATTCTTCCGCAACTAATTCGCCGGCGCGCGACGATTGCAATTGATGTTTGGCATGGCGTAAATAGTGCTCAGCACGGGTTAACGCCTCTAAATGGCGGCGTCGCGCAATAAAACTGCCCGCATGACTATCTTGATATCCCATGAGTCTTTTTAATTCTTGATGGAGTAACTCCATACCTAAACGCGATTGGACGGATAGTGCAATTTCGGTGTGAGTAGCATGATGAATAACAGTGGGTGATTCTTGAGTTAAATCAATTTTATTGCGGATTAGAATTAATTGTTGAGGGACAGGGCTTGGTATCGCTAATTCTTGCCACAGAAGCTCAATATCAACAGCGGCGTAGCGCGAGGCGTCGACAATGAGTAGAACAGCGTCTGCGTGCTCTATCATCGTTTGGGAGCGTTTAATACCTTCTTGTTCGATAATATCCTGAGTGTGACGAATACCTGCGGTATCGATGATATGAAGGGGCACGCCGTCCAGTTGAATGGATTGTTTAATCACATCGCGAGTGGTGCCTGGTATATCGGTGACAATCGCTATCTCTTCTCCGCTCAACGCATTTAATAAACTCGATTTACCAGCGTTAGGTGGTCCGCCAATCACCATATTCATGCCATCGCGCAACAATACACCCTGACGCGCTGTTTGAAAAATTGTTTCTAACTGATGTTGGAGGGTTTCTAGTGAGGATAAAACAATTTCATCCCCTAAAAAATCCACTTCTTCTTCGGGAAAATCAATGGCCGCTTCAATATACATTCTAAGATGAGTAAAACGTTCTTGTAAGGCTGTAATCGCGGCAGCAAATTCGCCTTGTAAAGAATGAATAGCAGAGCGCGCAGCTTGTTCGGTGCTGCTGGAAATTAAATCAGCAATCGCTTCAGCTTGAGTTAAATCGATTTTATTATTCAAAAAGGCGCGTTCTGAAAATTCACCTGGGCGTGCAAGGCGCGCACCTAACTCAATTACCCGGTTGATGACGCGATCGAGAACAACTACTCCACCATGCCCCTGTAATTCTAAAACATCTTCTCCCGTGAATGAGTGCGGGTTAGGAAAAAATATCGCAAGTCCTATATCAAGCACTTCGCGATCTGTTGCTAAAAATTTTGCATAGGTCGCATAACGCGGTTTAGGAATAAAACCTAAGAGATTTTTAGCAATGGTTTTAACATGGGTACCCGAAATGCGAATGACCCCTACGCCACCCAGGCCAGGTGGCGTCGCTCTTGCAACGATAGTCTCAGGATTATTTTTTACTAAGTGCTCCATCGCGCTCAACCTGACGGGTAACATACCATTGTTGCAAGATCGATAAAATATTATTAACGAGCCAATATAACACTAAGCCTGCGGGAAATGCTGCAAATAAAAATCCAAACATCACTGGCATTAACATCATTACTTTCGCCTGAGTAGGATCGGGCGGGGTTGGGCTCATTTTTTGTTGTAAAAACATACTGAGTGCCATTAACAACGGTAAAATATAATACGGATCAAATGCCGATAAATCGTGTATCCATAAAATAAATGGCGCTTGGCGTAATTCCACACTTTCAATTAGCACCCAATATAATCCTAAAAATACCGGAATTTGCACGATAATCGGTAAACAACCACCTAAGGGATTCACTTTTTCGCGTTTATATAATTCCATTAAACTTTTACTAAATTTTTGTTTATCGGTGCCACAACGATCTTTTAAAGTTTTTATTTGAGGTTGTAACCGTCGCATTTTTGCCATTGATTTATAACTGGTGGCCGATAATTTATAAAAGGCTAATTTAATTAATAGAGTAACGAAAATAATCGCAAATCCCCAATTACCAATCACATCGTAAATGTGTTTCATTAACCAAAAAATTGCTATAGAAATAAACCATAGTTTTCCATAGTCCACGGTTAAATCTAAACCAGGCGCAATCTGTTTTAACACTGAGGTAACTTCAGGCCCTGTATAAAATTGTGCGGAAATAGTTTTTTGTTGATTAGGATTAACCGTTATTGCGGGACTTAACATTCCTATGGTGTAAATATTATTATTCACTTTACTGTAATAGTGATGATTTTGATCTTGTGGCGGTATCCATGCACTTAAAAAATAATGTTGGATCATTGCAGCCCAACCACCTTTGGTCGTGGTATCGAGATTACTTTTATTCATTTCATCGAATGATATTTTTTGAAATAAATCCTCTGGACTAGAAATTGCCGCACCCGTAAACGTTAAATGATGGGATAAAAACCCCGTGTGTGTTGAGGCTTGCGGTGTGCGTGATAATTGTGTGTAAAAAAATCCTTCCCACGGTGACGAATTCAGGTTATGGATTTGATATTGCACATCAATTAAATATTGTCCGCGTTTAAAAATATAAGATTTTGTGATCGCTAAACCGTTATCACCTTGCCAAGTTAAATTAACGGTTAAGGTATCTTGATCGGCATTTAGTTGATAGTGAGTTTGAGACGATTTAAAAATAATTTGTCCTTGTTCACTATCGGGTCCCATTTTGCCAATTAAACCACTTTGTGCCACGTAATAACTTTCGGGGGTATTGTTTAATAAGACGAAAGGATCGTTTTTATTTTTAAGTGTTTTAGGATAATTCAAAAGTTGTGAACCGACTAAATTTCCGCCTTTTAAATCAATGCTAACGTGCAAAACATCGGTTTTAATTTGAATTAAACGATTTTCTGGAATACTTTCTTTTAATGCAACTGGATTAGAGGAGGATTGAGTATGATTAAGCCTATCGGGGATAGAAGGGATAGCACTGTCTGTATTAGTGGGTGATGTAGTGCTCACCGGAATAGTTTTAGGTTGCCCATAATCCATTTGCCATGCGGTATAAAGTTGTAATAGCACTAAGGTTAAAGCGATATATAAAAATAAACGTTTGTAATCCATTATGTATTGTTACCTTTTGAATTTTTTTCAGGGACGAAATCAATACCCCCACGATGAAAGGGATGACAGCGTAATAGACGTTTTAGTATTAACCAAAAACCTTTTAATATTCCATACTCTGTTAATGCGGTGATGGCATATTCAGAACAGGTGGGATAAAAACGACAGCGAGGTCCTAATAATGGACTTAAAAATAAACGGTATAATTGAATCAATTTGATTAAACCACGTTGGCTAATTTTTCCCATAATCGATTTAACTCAACTCTTACTTCGCTGCTGTCTTTGGTTAAGACTCGGTGACGTACAATCACTACAAAATCATGATGTGGTAATGAATTTATAGCATGACGAAAACTTTCGCGGATTATACGTTTAATTCCATTGCGTTTCACGGATAATTTTACTTGTTTTTTAGCAACAATAATTCCCAACTTAGGTTGTTGGAAATTTTGTTTAGAATAAATTACAAAACAAGAAGAAATTATTTTTTTTCCACAATGCATTACATTTCGATATTCACGAAATGCTTGTAAACGATTTTGTTTCGGGTAATTAAACGCGACCAATGATTTTAGGCTGTAAGACGTTTACGACCTTTGGCACGACGACGTTTGATCACCGCTTGACCATTTTTAGTCGCCATGCGCGCACGAAAACCATGAGTTCTTTGGCGTTTTAATTTACTAGGTTGATAGGTTCTTTTCATAGCAATGCACTTTAGTTAAATATTACTCTAGGGGCGGGAATATTAGACAACTTAATCGGTAAAGTCAATTAAATCAATGAAATACCTCTAAAATCCATTAAAAAACTAAATAAATCAATAAGTTAAATATTTCACCTTCCAGTTTTTTACAAAATTATCTTTATAACATAATAATAAAATAAATATTTTATATTAAGATTTTTTTTATTGTTATTAAGTGCAAAATTTCTGTGGATTAATCTTATTATTTATTTATTTTCAATAAGTTACAAAATATATAATTTGTGAATATCTTTGGGGTTAGATGCCGAACTCCTGTTTACGGAAATGTATGGAATGGGGGCTTTTTAGAAATAGGGCTTTTTATCCACATTTAGTCTAATGGTTTAACGTAGCTTCGAACACAGGTTGTAACAAAGTTATTCTTGAGAGTGATGAGCGTTTAAAGCTGCGATTTTCTTGATCGGGGTTATGAATAATTTCGATTACCAATAAAAACTAGGGTGTTACTGTTTTTTTTTCTAAATTAAAACAACTGAAAGTTCGTTAGTTCTTTGTTGTTTTTTAATATAGGTGCGTGATGATGGCGACGCGAGCGCTGAACAGCACGTTAAAATTTATAGCTTACGTTTTAAGTATTACCAAAGACAAACATCCTATTCCGTTAATAATCTATATGTTGTGTTTATTTTTAATTATTTTTTTAAATATTGTGCTTTCAATTTTTGCAATAATTTTTTAAATTTATTGCTTTTTATTTTTTTTAAAATAATTATTTAAGGGTGTGGATAACTTAGATAAAGGGGTATAGAATGGGCAGCCTTTGAAAGATGAAGCATAAAATGAGGTTGGAGAGTAACAGTGAAATTTTCAATTTGGAATGAATGCTTAAGTAGTTTAAAAAAGGAATATTCACCTCATCAATTTAATACTTGGATTTTGCCATTGCAGGCAGAATATCAAGATAATCAATTAATATTACTGGCACCAAATCGTTTTGTTCTTGAGTGGATCGAACAACGTTTTTTAAATCGAATTAATGAATTGGTGACGCAGTTTAGTGGTGAAGATCCGGTACAAGTCAATTTGCAAATTGGATCACGCACAATTGTGAGTGATGTTAAAGCGGTGTTACCACAAAATACGGCAAGTGAGGGATATGCGTCCTCTTCTTCTCATGGCGAAATAAAAACGGCACCGCAAATTCATAAAGCCAATTCTGTGGAATCCATTTCGCATCAAAGTAATTTAAATAAAATGTTTACCTTTGAAAATTTTGTCGAAGGTAAATCCAATCAGTTAGCACGAGCCGCGTCAATGCAAGTCGCCGAAAATCCTGGTGGTGCTTATAATCCTTTATTTCTTTATGGTGGCGTAGGATTAGGTAAAACTCATTTAATGCATGCGGTGGGAAATTTGATTCAAACGAAAAATCGTAATGCCAAAGTGTTATATTTACATTCCGAACGGTTTGTTGCTGATATGGTAAAAGCGTTACAAACTAATTCTATGAATACCTTTAAACGTTATTATCGTAGTGTTGATGCATTACTTATCGATGATATTCAATTTTTTGCGGGTAAAGATCGCTCACAAGAAGAATTTTTTCATACGTTTAACGCCTTGTTGGAAGGTCAAAAACAAATGATTTTAACCTGCGATCGCTATCCCAAAGAAATTAGCGGACTCGAAGAACGTTTGCGCTCACGTTTTGGCTGGGGGCTTACTGTCGCAGTAGAACCTCCTGAATTAGAAACCCGAGTGGCAATTTTAATGACGAAAGCAGAACTGGCTGGAATTAATTTACCTTACGAAGTGGCTTTTTTTATTGCTAAACGCATCCGTTCCAATGTGCGTGAATTAGAAGGCGCATTAAAACGAGTGATTGCTAATGCTCACTTCACCGGCAAACCTATCACACTTGATTTTGTCCGCGAAGCACTAAAAGACTTATTAGCACTACAAGATAAATTAGTGACCATCGAAAATATTCAAAAAACGGTTGCAGAATATTATAAAGTTAAAGTAGCCGATCTTTTGTCAAAACGTCGCAGTCGCTCTGTGGCGAGACCTCGTCAAATGGCTATGGCGATAGCTAAAGAGCTAACTAATCACAGCTTGCCGGAAATTGGAGATGCTTTTGGTGGTCGAGATCACACCACGGTATTGCATGCGTGTCGTAAAATTAAAGAATTAGTTCAAACAAGTATAGATACCTCTGAAGATTATAAAAATTTATTGAGGATTTTATCGACTTAAAGGAAATCATCTATGCGTTTTACTATCGATCGCGAAACACTACTTAAACCCTTGCAAGTTATTGCGGGGGTGGTTGAGCGTCGAAAATCGTTACCCATTTTAGCGAATATCTTAATTCAAGTGAATGCTAAGCGTTTGTGTTTAGTAGCAACCGATACTGAAATTGAATTGGATGCAAACTTAACATTAATCGGTGATTGCGAGGAAGGGGCGATTACCGTTCCTGGAAGAAAACTATTTGATATTTGTCGCGCGCTACCCGAAGTAGCGCAAATTGAATTTCAAGCGGATGATCAACGTTTAAATATTCGCTCAGAGAAAAGCAAGTTCACTTTACTGACTTTGCCAGCTGAAGATTTCCCGCGTGTGGAAGAAGAGGTTGGGTTAGTGGAGTTTAAGCTTATGCAACATCAATTGCACTCGTTAATTCAATACACGTATTTTGCTATGGCGCAACAAGATGTCCGCTATTTTTTAAATGGGTTGCTTTTTGAAATTCGTGATCAGGAACTCATTATTGCGGCAACAGATGGTCATCGTATGTCTATTTCTCAGTATACCTTGCCTAAACAACCGCAATTAACAAATTATCGCATTATCATTCCTCGTAAAGGGGTTTTAGAACTAATGCGCTTTTTACAAGACAACGACGATACCCTCGACATCTGTATTAGTAATAATCACATAAAAATTCAAGTCGATAACTATTCTTTTATTTCCAAATTAATTGATGGACGTTTTCCCGATTATAATGCAGCTATTCCAGCACATTGCAATAAACCCTTAACCGTCGATCGCGAAAAATTTAAAGAGGCGTTAATGCGCACTGCAATTTTATCCAATGAGAAATTTCGTGGCGTGTGTTTACAGCTTCGCCAGGGTTTTATTAACGTCATTGCGCACAATCCTGAACAAGAAGAAGCAGAAGAACAGCTGGAAGCGCTTTATGAGGGAGATGATTTGGATATTGCATTTAACGTTAATTATTTGCTCGATATTTTAAATACCCTTCCCAGTGAACAAGTTACTTTTTTATTCGCCGATGCGAACAGTAGTTTATTGGTTAAAGAAATAGAATCAGCTAGACAATGCTATTTTGTAGTGATGCCCATGACAATTTAAACCCTTAGGCGGGTTAGATGCGATGACGATTACTTCAGTCAATATTCAATCTCTGCGAAATATTCAACAGACTCTTATTGAATGTCACCCCCAGTTTAATTTTTTTTATGGTGATAATGGCAGTGGTAAATCCAGTATTCTTGAAGCGATTTATTTATTAGCCTTTGGACGTTCGTTTCGCCATCATTTAACGAAGCGTTTAGTGAATTTTAACGCTAGTCAATTAACTTTATTTGCCGAAGTGAATATTAATCAAATGAATTACCGCTTAGGTTATCAATATGCGTTAGCGGAAAAAGCGTCTGTCATTAAAATTAATGGCGTTAACCAACGTTCAAATATCGAAACAGCAAAACTATTACCCTTATTACTAATCAATCAAGATAGTTATCAGTTGCTCAATGATGGGCCAAAATTTCGTCGCCAATTTTTGGATTGGGGAGTGTTTCACGTGGAACCTAATTTTATCCATCATTGGCAGAGTTATCAAAAGGCGCTTAATCAGCGTAATAGCGGTTTAAAGCAACAGTTACCTTACTCGCAATTGCAAGGTTGGGATGAAGCGATGGCCTTTCATGCTAATGCTATTCATCAGTATCGTGAAGCGTATTTTGCAAAATTTCTAACATACTTTCAAACTTTCCAATCGCTATGGCTTAGTACGATCAATCTTAGCTTGTCTTATCGCCAAGGCTGGCCTAAAGATCAAAACTTTAACGAGTGTTTACAACTCAACTACAAAACAGACTGTGAATGCGGATATACTCGCTTAGGACCGCATCGAGCGGACATTGCGATTTTAGTCGATGATGTTCCTGCCTATCAAATACTGTCGCGAGGGCAACAGAAGGTATTGATCAATGTGTTGCGATTAACGCAAGGTAAGCTACTGCAAAGCGAAAAATCATTGTCAGCCATCTATTTATTAGATGATTTAATTGCTGAACTGGATAGCCATCATCAAGCATTTTTATTAGAGGTTATTTATGAATTGGGTGGGCAAGCGTTTATAACTAGCGTGAATCTACCACAAATAACGGCGCTTGCTCGCGAAAATTATACAACGTTTCACGTGAAACAAGGGGCTATTGTTTCCTAAGTGCGCGTTATGATTCAATTACTTAGTTTCTCCTGTGGTTGTGCATAAGAAGGGTGAGTATGAAACAATTGTTTACAATTTACTTTTCCCTACTTTCTGTCTAATCCCTAATAATGGCTTGCAGAATACGGATTAATTTTGGCGTATTTGGCCTAGAAAATGCTATAATGTGCGCCTGGTTTAGCGTTCAACCCTAATCATCGTGGGGTTGAAATTCTGCATATTACTAATAACGGAGCGATAACACCCCATGAGTACGCAACCCACTTACGATTCCTCGAATATTAAAGTTCTTCGTGGTCTAGATGCCGTGCGCAAACGTCCTGGAATGTATATTGGGGACACGGATGATGGTACGGGGCTTCATCACATGGTATTTGAAGTCGTCGATAATTCTATAGACGAAGCGTTAGCGGGATATTGTAAAAACGTTCACGTAACCATTCATAGCGACGGCTCCGTCACTGTTAAAGACGATGGACGTGGGATACCGGTTGATATTCACCCCGAAGAAGGTTGCTCTGCTGCCGAAGTGATTATGACAGT
Organism: Legionellales bacterium; assembly: GCA_026125385.1. NCBI lineage: Bacteria > Pseudomonadati > Pseudomonadota > Gammaproteobacteria > Legionellales > Legionellales bacterium. The sequence continues at coordinate 83,709 of JAHCLG010000002.1, read as the reverse complement.
GCTGCATGCCGGGGGTAAGTTTGATGATAACTCCTATAAAGTATCCGGTGGCTTGCATGGCGTCGGGGTTTCCGTGGTCAATGCCTTGTCCGAAAAGTTAAAGCTGCTCATTCGTCGCGATGGTAAAGTTCACGAACAAGTGTATCAACTCGGTGTGCCCGAAAAACCTTTAGCGATTACCGGCGATACCACGCAAACCGGCACGGAAGTACGCTTTAAGCCCAGTCCGGTGATTTTCACCGATGTAGAATTTCATTACGATATTTTAGCCAAACGTTTACGTGAATTATCTTTTCTAAATTCTGGGGTTTGCATTCATTTAGAGGATGAGCGTAGCGGCAAGAGCGATACCTTTCAATATGAAGGAGGGATCCAAGCATTTGTTGAGCACTTAAATCGCAATAAAATTCCTGTTCATAAAAATGTCATCAGTTTTTCGCTGGCCAAAAATGATATTACCGTGGAAGTCGCCATGCAGTGGAATGACTCATTCCAAGAAAATATTTTTTGTTTTACCAACAATATTCCGCAACGTGACGGTGGAGCTCATTTAGCTGGTTTTCGCGGCGCTCTCACGCGAACTATCAATACTTATTTAGAAAAGGAAGGTTACACGAAAAAACATAAAATCGCTTTAACCGGAGATGATGTGCGCGAAGGCTTAACCACGGTATTGTCGGTGAAAGTGCCCGATCCCAAATTCTCATCGCAAACTAAAGATAAACTAGTTTCATCGGAAGTTAAACCCATCGTGGAATCGATTGTTGCAGAAAAATTACAAGATTTTTTATTAGAAAAACCTCAACAAGCCAAAGCCATCGTTACTAAAGTGTTGGATGCAGCGCGGGCGCGCGAAGCGGCTCGTAAAGCGCGCGATATGACACGGCGCAAAGGTGCGCTCGATATGGCGGGGTTGCCTGGAAAATTGGCTGATTGCCAAGAAAAAGATCCAGCGTTATCCGAATTATTTATCGTCGAGGGAGATTCGGCAGGAGGTTCGGCAAAACAAGGTCGCGACCGTCGCTTCCAAGCCATTTTGCCCTTAAAAGGAAAAATTTTAAACGTAGAAAAAGCGCGTTTTGATAAAATGTTGTCTTCAGCAGAAGTGGGAACGTTGATCACGGCATTAGGGTGTGGAATTGGAAAAGAAGAATACGATCCCACTAAAATTCGCTATTACCGAATTATCATCATGACCGACGCCGATGTGGATGGTGCTCACATTCGTACATTATTATTAACCTTTTTTTATCGCCAAATGCCAGAACTCATTGAAAAGGGGCATATATACATTGCTCAACCTCCTTTGTATAAAGTTAAAAAAGGTAAACAAGAACAATACATCAAAGACGATGACGCTATGGATGTATTCTTATTATCAATTGCGTTGGATGGTGCGGAGTTGTACCCAAATGAGCACGCGCCAGCCATCAGTCCACAGGCTTTGGAACAATTGGTTCGCGAATTTCGTCTGACGCAAAAAATTATTTCTCGCCTCAGTAAGCGCTACCCGAAACATGCGCTATCAGCCTTAACCTACGTTCCTAAATTACCCGTTGAAAAATTAAACGATCGAACATTTATGGCCAACTGGATTGTATTGTTAGAAGAACAAATTCGTAGTGAATTAAACGATGGTAGTTCTTTTACCCTGACGTTAGGCGAAGCTGAAGAAAAACACTTATTATTACCCGTTGTCACCCATCTTGAACACGGCATGGCTAAACGCTATTTATTTACCCAAGAATTTTTTGAATCGAAAGAGTATGAACAAATCAATAAATTGGGCAGTAAATTAATGGGGTTAATCCAAAGCGGCGCTTATATTCAACGCGGCGAGAAAAAATTTGGTCTGAATAAATTTGATTTAGCCTTAGAGTGGCTTTATAACGAAGCACGTCGTGGCTTATCGTTGCAGCGTTATAAAGGATTAGGAGAAATGAACCCTGCGCAATTGTGGGAAACTACCATGGATCCTGAAAATCGGCGTTTACTGCAAGTCACGATTGAAGATGCCGTTGCCGCAGACGAGATTTTTACTACGCTCATGGGCGATCAAGTCGATCCACGACGAAACTTTATTGAAGCCAATGCGTTAGAAGCCGAAAATATCGACATTTAAGTTTGGCGAGATTATTAACCTAAGAAATTGATCACAAAAATAGACAAAACGTTTTGTGATCATTTCTAGGCGATAATTATCGATAATCGTGCTTAACTGCCGAATTTTAATTAGAGTATTTGAGCGATGGTTTGATACATAATTAAAATCATCGAAAAGGGTGCGAGTATTATTGTGGTTTTTAACGCGTAACGCTTAACTACGGATGGGGTTTTAGTCTTAAGCGATTTTGGTTTTTGGAATTTAAAATAATTTCGTAAACTATAATAACAGGCACTGCCTGTGGCTAAAATGGCAATAAAGGGTAAACATAAACATAGCACAATTCCTAATTTATAATCACTGGAAAAATAATTTCCTAAATATTCCAAACCATAATACAGTGACTGCGTGGGGTTGCCCATTTGGCTTGCAAAAAAATTAATCATAATAACCACCAACAAAGTAACAATTAATCCCGCTATCATGGCGGCGGTTCGGCTTAAATGTCTGGCGCAAACACCAGCCACATCAGCGTGACGAAAGGATAATAAAGTTCGGTTCAATAAATGAGTGGCCAATTGCATGCTAAGCGTTAATCCTAAAACTAAACACATCGCTAACAATAAATTCTGAAAAATAATTTCAGTTAATGAAAATCCGCTGGTAATTTCACCTACTAAATGATGAATTAAATACAATGCTAAATTGGTATTTAGACTAAATACCGTCAATTGCACTTGTGGGCTATAATGTTTACCTGATAAACACCATTGCACGAAATGTTCGCAATTATTGTTCATTAAAGAATAATCATTTTCGCCGACGCGCGATAGTCCACGTTGAATGGCTTCTTCCCGTGAAAAGGTGTAAAAGCGTTTAGCGTGTTTTTTACAATAAATTTTATGGCCTTGTGAAAATTCTTTGAGCGAGACAATTTCCACTGGCGCGCTACTCATTTCTTTGGCAAATCCAGAATATTGCACTACATGCCCACCACCAATATATAAAGCATGGTGTGTATAAGTTCCAAACGATTTATAAACGTAAAGATGATCACCTTTTTGTAACTCTAATTCGGGAGTGTTTGCAACTAATTTTACGCGGGGTTGACGTGAGGGTGAATAATAATAATCGTTATTGGCCGCGGTGGCTTTATTGGTTGCAAATTTTGGCGCTAGTTTGGGACAGTGTCTTCTAGCTAACATTGTTTTGAACATAGAATTTACACTCGGTTAACATGAAAGAAAAATGAACGTAGACTGAAATCTTTGACACTTTAAGTTTAGTTGCTGTGGAGCTGAATTCAAGGAGTGCTGATCAATGGGCGGCGTGTGCTTTCATAAAAACCAGTATTTATGATCATTAAGCGCAGCGCCGAGTTAAACATGGGAAGGAGTATATTGAGATCCATTTGTAGCTTTAGCACAGCACCAATGCCTACCATGCAAGAGTGAAGAGTAGGGCGTGTTGACAATTCTGCTCCGCTGCTCATTGACTTCGTGTAAACTGCGCGCTAGTGCTCAAACATCAACAAGCCCCGTTAAGCCATCGCGAAGTGTCAACACGCCCTATTTTGTTTTTCAATATTTTTTTGGTTCACAACTTAGCCGCGCTCCGCGTAACTTATTATTGATTACGCAACACTGAGTGAACTAAGCCTCAGCGTGAGTGATCTCTCTTGCTAAACTTTTCCACAGCGGTAAATTATATTTCCTGCATTTTTTCAAAAAGGGCATTGAGTGGCGTGACTTCATTGACGGTTTGAATCGCGCGCTTGAAGATGGAAAAAATTTCACTTTCCGTCATGCTGGCACCCGCTTTGTTAGCGGTAACCAATTTAGTCAGCTCAATCGCAATATTGTGTTGATGTTGTTGCAATTGCACCAATCCGCTCATCATATTGAACATTTCTTCCTCTTCCGGCATATCATTCTGAAAGAAATCGGACAAATCAAATTCAGGTAATTCTTCTGGCAGGTGTTTTTTTGCGAGTGGTTTTTTAGACATGTGGCGTCTCCGCTTAAAATATAATAATGAATCGCGAGGATACGGGATTTTTGGGGTGGGGGCAAGGGCGCGCGATGGGTTACATGCCGCCAAAGGAAGGGCGACGACGATGTTTTTCATTTTCTAATAGCTGGGGTGCTAGTTTGGGATGCGGTGATCCAAACTTAAACGAGTCTAAGACTGAGGCAACAATGATAGCTAGCAAATAGCATACTGATAATGCTATCTGTTTAGAAGCAGAGTATTGATTATAAGAATTTAATATCTGACCCACATAGGATTCATTTTTGTATTTTTGTGATATTTGATTAGCAATTTTCTGTGAAGTAAGTAGGGTGGTTTCGTTAGCGCAGATAGATTTCTTTTTGCTGTTAATAGAATAAGATTGTGAGAAATAAAAAGCGGGAGTATTGTTATTACAGATTAACCCATGAAATGTTAAATTGATGATGCCATTATTATTGTCTAATGTTATTAGGTGATTGTTAGCTGGTGTGGGCATTTTAAGAAATTCATAATTTCGAGCTTGAATTGCATTTATTATTTTTTCGGTAAAGTGGTGAAGGAGAGTAACTCCTGTGTTTTGTTTAAGAAATGGTATTATAAGATTGGCATGATCACTTTCTAATCCGAAATTTTTTTGAAAAATATCATATGTTTGATTCATATTCTCTGCCGTTCTAAATTATTCAATTCTTTTTAGGTCATCAAGATTGTCGTCTGTAGAGGTTAAAGTTGTTCCTGGAAACTCCAGATTAAAATAGTTTTTATAAAACGCGGATGTTCCCGATATTTCAAAGCAATTTAACATGGAATCTAAATTATTTTTTAGTTGGTTACGATCTAAATCATTTATAACATTGTTATTATTGTTATAAAATCCTTTGTAAACCTCATTAGATAATGCCATAAACTCCAGTAAAATAAGTTTTACCGCCTCAGGGTGTTTTTCTAATAATGGATTTTTGTTTTTATTTAATGTCACCACAATAAAATTTGCTAAACTATTTTTATAATTTTCAGAAAGTTCTCTCCCTGGAAAATGCGCTTCCTCAATAATACTTATAATCTGATCTTTGGAAAAATTCATAACGTATTCTCAATTTTATTATAATTATTTGGATTCAGTTCGCGGGATAGTATTAAGTATAGACTATATATCCGGTAGGTTATTTTTCGGCGATTATATCATAATAATGTGAGAAGTAAATAGGAATTACCAATTGTATTTTTATTGAATATTTTCAATGTGTTAGTGTGAGGATGTTCTCTTTTTTAGTCCTCCAACTACCCATCATCCCCGCCACCAATCCTGGATTATCCAAATCCTCATAACTCATCTCTTCTTTCGCGCTGAGATAAAACTTCAAGATGGCTTCTAGGCTGCTGGCATGGTTTGGGTTATCGAGCCATGCCGGGTTCTGGTGATGAACGCGCTCTATAAACTCTTTCATGACATCGATTTCTAGCGGCTGAGATGAAGTTCCTAATAATTTAGCTAAACCATCGAGAATCGGATCAATTTGTGGATCGCCTGAAAATTGAAAGTACAATAATTGCAAACATTGCGCGTGTGTTGTGTTTATCTCAGCGCGGGTTATTGTAACAATAAGCCCATTAAATTGAGATGTGATAAAATTATCGCCTAAAAAAATTCTACCAGCGAGGTATTCGGTTGTACTTGGTTTAATTAAATCTGCTAAATATTTATAGGGAGTATGGGAAAATAAAGATTTCTGGATGGTGTCAAAATTATCCTGATAGCTGGTCTTTAAAAGGTTGTCACATTTGACAGTAGTTTTATTTAACGTGACTGAAGTGATTTTTTTGCTGTGATTAAAAATGGAAGAACTGATTAAACACTTATTAAATTGAACACTCTCTAAAATCGCATGCGAAAAATTAACACTATAAAGCAGCATATCATTAAACTGACACCCCGTTAACTTAGCGTTTGAAAATTTAGCATAATCTAACTTGATATTTTTAAATACGGTGTTAGAAAAATCACAATTAGAAAAATCAACATAGCTTAGATCGAGCTGAGCTAAGTTTAAATTTCTAAAATCTCTATGCTTGTGCTTTATAAGAAAGCGAGTCGCATAAGATTTGACGTGATTTAATCTGTTGTCTTTTAATGATTCAAACAATTTATTCACGGAAAATAATCCACCCAAAACACCATAACATAAGGTGATAATATAGTTTGCCTGCAGGGTGTTTTTTTCTTGAGAATTTTGTTTTGCGTTAAGAAATTCTGGGTAAATAATTTCATTTGCAATATGAATTAACAATCTTCTGTCGCATTCTCTTTGCGTTAAGCCCAGATGAGAACAGGGTGTGAAAAATGTATTTTTAGCAAAATTTTCTAAGGTTTGATGATTGGTGACTTCGGCTTTTTCTGAGCTATGTTTTTGATCAAATTCATAGTTTTCACGCGCGGGAGTTGACTGATAAGTTGCTGCTGCTCTTTGCTTAAGGTAATCTTGCAAAAAACACAACGGACCACTGCCCGTTTTGATTAAAATTTTCCCTAAGTTAACGCCCTTGTTATTACAAAATAAAACACTCACTTGTTCTGTATAGCGAAGCTCTTCAGGTAATATAATTTTTCTCAGATATTGATTACTGCTATCTAAACAGCCAAGCTGATAAAGAATATCTACTATTTTATTTTTTTCTAAATCAGGTAGTTGTTTAATAGTTTTATCATAATCAACCTCTATATCTAACTGGATTTTTCCTAAATTAATATTATTATTCATCGCATCAAATATTAATTCAATAAAATAGGCAAAATTTACAGGATTTTCGATAAAACATCGTAGGGATTGAGGTTTGATGGATGGTTTAAGATAAGGGTGTAATGAGATCAGAAAATAAAAATAACTGTTTTTTTCTAAAGCTTTACTCAGCGTAGTAAAGACATTGATTTGTTGTGTCTCGTCTAATTTTTCAAAATAATCAGTCAGTGAATCTACTTGTTGCTGATGGCTTCGCGTAATAGTAACAGTATGCGTAGATGGGTTGTCGTTAGATGGTGAATTTGTGCTTTTTTGACTATTACGATAAATCTCTGATTCTGTCTCTAGATAATCGATCACAAATGCTGAATCTGGATGATTATTTAGAATGATAAGCTCATGAAAGGTGGAACGCGTAGTTTTTCCTATCGTTACAGGAGAAACGTGATTATTAGATGAAGAAATGGGCTGCGGGAGTGTTGAACGTGTTAACGAATTTGAGGGATTGTTCTCTGTTTCACTACGCTTTAATGGAATACGCAATACGATATTCGGTACATGGAGATAATGTGTTTTTAGTAGTCGCTGAAGAATTTCAAACCGAATTTGTGTTGGCTTGCAGTTAACTTGAGTGATTCTTATTTCGGTTGTTTCATCAATATCATCATCAGCAGAAACAGAATATTTAATTTCAGCTAATCTTTCTAACCAATTAAGATCATCCTCGTTGTTAGGTGCTAATTGTGCCATGAACTCGCTAAATTTATTTAAATTGGCCGAACCCACACAGTCTTCGAGGCGCAGTATAACTTCCCCAGTAAGATGATCGAGTAAAGAATTAATCGATAAATTTTGTTCGATTAATGTCAGAAAATCTTGCAATTCCTCGTTCGAGCAGGCCATCCCATTTTCGGGAAAGGGTTTGATTTTATAGTCATATCGAACGGAATTGCAGAGCCAAGCCGTGTAATGCGTTTCAACGCTATATCCGTTTTTTGCTACCACGGTCTGCGCGCAATTGGCAATCACCGTGCGTCGCCAATCGTGAAATAACCCCTGCCAGCTGCCATTAATACTCGAACTGGCAAGAGAAATATTATTCAACTGTCCTGGAACACAAATTCCTTGATGGTCGTGATTTTGATTGCGCAAATTTCTTAACGTTATTTTTTTAGTGCTTTCCGGTAAATTCTCACTGACCAAACCTAAATACACATTCTCAAGACTTTTTTTGGTGTCCGATAATAAAACGATTTGATTGTCTCGAGATGACCCCTGATTGCTAACATACTCCACCAGTCTATCCCACATAACATCATATTCCGCATCATCAGGAAATAGCTGTTGACTAATGGATTTTAATCCCTCTAATAAGGCAATCATTTGTGCGATCACGGCATTTTTTTCTTGATGGGAAGATGTCTTAGACAAGTAAAGCGGTTGCACGGGAGTCGCCGCAGTGACTTTACGATCATATTCCGCTTCAGACCTATCTAAGTGCTCGCGATACAATTTTAATAAGAGGGTGTTATTAGCACTAGTTTCTTCTGTTTCCTTTGGCAAAGTGAAGAAATGCTCAGTGAAGGTGGTAAAAGGGCTTGGCATGTTTTAGGTCTTCTTATTATGATTATTGCTTATAGTATATACAAGGTATTTTATTAGTCAAATTTAGCGCATAAATCGGCAAAAATTCCTGCACTTGACGATTGCTAAGCGACTTCATAATCATTATACTCGCATTTCGCTCCGCCAAGGGGTTGAGAGGGGTTTTGTAATAAATTATTTTTAATTTATTCAGCTACCATTGTTCGTGCGACGACAGGAAGGAAAACGTGGGAAAATATCGCCAGCACCCAATGCGTAACACTGCATATCAATTTGCCTTATTGCAATTGATCATCATCGCCAGTGCAACATTTTGTGGCTTTTTGCAGTCATCGACTATTGCTTTATCTATTTTTTTAGGTGGCGTAGTTTGGGTGATCCCAAACGCCCTATTTGCGCAATTTTATTTTGCAAGAACTGGTCTATTCCAACTTTCGCTTATTTTAAAACGATTTTACTTGGGCGAACTGTTAAAACTTATCGCTATCACACTTTCATTAATTTTAATAGCGCAGTGTGTCGCCGTGAATATTCCTATATTTATGCTGAGCTTTATGCTTTCAACACAATTTTCTTGGCTTGCTCCAGTGTTTTATAACCAGATGACGAAAAGGAGAGTGGTATGAGTGTTCATATGCCCGCTAACTCTGCAGAATATATTCGTCACCACTTGCAGAATTTACAATTAAATCTTCACACCATGACTTTGGGCGATGGTGGATTTTGGACACTCAATCTCGATACTTTAATTTTTTCCATCGTCTTAGGCAGTATTTTTCTAATCCTTTTCCGGTGGGTTGGGGTGCGAGCAAGCAGTGGCGTTCCGGGTAAATTGCAAAATTTTATCGAATACATTTACGATTTTATTAGTACCTTAGTGAAAGATTGTTTTCATGGCGATAGTCGCTTAATCGCACCGTTGGCGCTCACCATTTTTATGTGGGTGTTTATCATGAACTGCATGGACTTAGTGCCGGTGGATTTACTTCCGCTTGCAGCGATGCATTCCGGTGTGCCCTATTTGCGTGTAGTGCCCACCACCGATCCTGGTCTTACCTTTGCGATGTCGATTACCATTTTCTTTTTAGTGATTTTTTATAGTTTTAAAGTAAAAGGTGCGGGTGGATTTTTGAAAGAAATTTTTACTGCGCCCTTTGGTGTTTGGTTATTTCCGGTGAACGTAATTTTTCGGATTGTCGAAGAATTTGCGAAAGTATTATCACTCTCGCTGCGGTTATTTGGAAATATTTTTGCGGGTGAACTGATTTTTGTGTTAATTGCCCTATTGCCCTGGTATACCCAACAAGTTCCAGGATTAATTTGGTCAATTTTTCACATATTAGTGATTTGGATCCAGGCTTACGTATTTACGGTATTAACTATCGTTTATCTAAGCATGGCTCATGAATCGCATTAGGGTAAATTTAACGACGTGAAATCTTCGGAGGAACAATGGAAACTTCAATTATTAGTTTAATCGCCCACATTCAAGGGTTAACCGTATTAGGTGTGACGTTAATTCTTGGTATGGGAGCACTTGGAACCGCTATCGGGTTTGGTATTCTAGGTGGAAAATTTTTAGAAGGTGCAGCACGCCAACCAGAAATGGCTTCGATGTTGCAAGGACGTATGTTTCTTGTCGCCGGTTTAGTGGACGCGGTCACCTTTATTGGTATTGGTATTAGTGCTTGGTTTATTTTCTCAAACCCATTTGTCAGTGCGGTGCTGGAATTAGCCAAACAAGGCGCCCAATTAGCCCATTAATTTTTAAAGAGGAACGCATTAAATGAATATTAATGCTACTTTATTTGGTCAAATGATTACATTTGCGATCTTTATCTGGATCACCTGCAAATATATTTGGCCATTGTTTGCAAAAATTTTAGATGAACGCCAAAGCAAAATTGCGCATGATATTAGCAATGCTGAACAACGTGTGCGTGATGCAGAAAGCATGCAACACAAGGCGCATCAAGAATTAAGTGCAACCAAAATAAAATCGGCAGATATTCTTGATGAAGCGAATAAACGTGCAGGTAATATTATTGACGAAGCACGTGGCAAAGCACGTCTAGAAGGTGAGCGTTTAATTCAACTCGCCAACGCGGAAATTGCTCAACAAACCGAGCAAGCTAAGCAAGCATTACGCGAAAATTTAGCTGAACTTGTCATTAAAAATACGGAAAAACTATTGCGTAAAAGAATGGATCAAACAGCTAATGATGAATTACTCAATCAACTCATCACTGAGATTTAATTATGGCAGAAAAATTAACCCTAGCACGACCTTACGCAAAAGCCGCCTTTGAGTTTGCTAATGAACATAAGCAATTGCCGAACTGGCAAAAAAGTTTATTGCAATTAGGCTGTTTAATGCGTAATGCGACCATGTTGCAAGTGGTCAATTCTCCTGCTGTTGAGTTAAATGCGATTCTTGGTATTATCCAAGACGTTTTGGGAGCACAATTTACCCAAGAACTACACCATTTTGTGCAATTGCTCGCGCAATACCATCGTTTATTATTATTGCCCGAGATTTCTCAATTATTTTCCTTATACGTTGCGCAACAAGAAAAAACGATTGATGTGTTGGTGACTTCCGCATTTCCGCTATCAGAATCCATGCAAGCCAAACTCAGCCAAGCGCTCGAGCGTCGTTTGCAATTAGGCGTTTTTTTACGTTGCTCAGTCGACGCTGAGTTAATTGGTGGTGCGATCATTCGCGCTGGAGATTTCGTGATTGATGGTTCGGTGCGCAGCCAACTGCAACGCATGCATGCTGAATTAATAGCTTAAATAGGAACGAAGTTATGGGATTAAGTCCATCAGAAATTAGTGAAATTATTAAAAATCGCATCAGCGATTTTGCAACTACCGCCGAAATGAGTAACGAAGGCACGATTGTTTCGTTGAAAGACGGAATCGTGCGTATCCATGGTTTAACCGAAGTCATGTATGGTGAAATGCTTTCTTTTAGCAATGGCGCGGTAGGTCTAGCTTTAAATTTGGAACGTGATTCTGTCGGTGCGGTGGTGCTCGGTCCTTATGAAGATTTATCCGAAGGCGACAAAGTTCGTTGTACGGGCCGAATTTTAGAAGTTCCCGTGGGACCAAACTTACTCGGTCGTGTAGTGGATGCGTTGGGAAATCCCATTGACGGCCGCGGCGCTATTGAAGCCGCAGGCTATGAGCCGATTGAAAAAGTAGCACCCGGGGTTATCACGCGTCAATCCGTCAGTAAACCCATGCAAACGGGGATGAAAGCGGTAGATTCGATGGTGCCAGTAGGCTGTGGTCAGCGTGAATTAATTATCGGCGATCGTCAAGTCGGTAAAACTGCATTGGCGATTGATACGATTATTAATCAACGTGATACCGGCGTGAAGTGTATTTACGTTGCTATTGGACAAAAAGCCTCGTCAATTGCTGGTGTGGTGCGTAAACTTGAAGAGCACGATGCCTTAAATCACACCATTATTGTCGCCGCCAGTGCTTCTGATTCTGCTTCATTACAATTTATTGCTCCCTACGCTGGCTGTGCGATGGGTGAATATTTCCGTGACCGTGGTGAAGATGCATTGATTATTTATGATGACTTAACCAAACAAGCGTGGGCTTATCGCCAAATTTCTTTGTTACTACGTCGCCCACCAGGTCGTGAAGCTTATCCTGGAGACGTATTTTATTTACATTCTCGCTTATTAGAACGAGCTTCTTGTGTGAATGAGGAATACGTCGAGAAAAAAACCAATGGAGCAGTGAAAGGAAAATGTGGTTCTTTAACTGCGCTGCCTATCATTGAAACGCAAGCTGGCGACGTCTCGGCATTCGTTCCCACTAACGTGATTTCAATTACCGATGGCCAAATTTATCTAGAAACCGATTTATTCAATGCGGGTATTCGTCCTGCAGTGAATGCGGGGCTTTCTGTATCGCGCGTGGGTGGTGCTGCGCAAACGAAAATCATGAAGCGATTAGCGGGTAGCGTGCGAATTTCACTGGCGCAATATCGTGAACTGGAAGCGTTTGCTCAATTTGCTTCTGATCTAGACGATGTTACGCGTCGGCAACTCGAGCGCGGAAAACGTTTTGTGGAAATCATGAAGCAAAAACAATATGCGCCATTAAGTGTAGCCCTCATGATTATTTCTTTATATGCCGTGGATAAAGGTCATTTGGATGATGTCGATGTGATAAAAATTTCGTCGTTTGAAAAAGAATTACATGGATTTGCCTTAGCAAAATATCGTGATTTGGTGAACGAAATTAATCGCGAAGGTCAATTTAATGAAAAAATTGATCACGCATTAAAAGCCATGATCGAAGAATTTAAACAAACACAAACGTGGTAAATTCACATGGGTAACGCAAAAGAAATTCGTACCAAAATCCAAAGCATTAAACAAACGCAAAAAATTACGCGGGCAATGGAAATGGTATCGGCATCGAAAGTGCGAAAAGCACAAGATCGCATGTTAAAAACTCGTCCTTATGCCGAGCAAATTTTAGCGGTGATTGCGCATTTAGGTGAAGCGAATCCAGAATATAAACCGGCTTTTTTAGACGTCAGACCGGTTAAACGTGCGGCCTACATTATCGTGAGTACCGATCGTGGTTTGTGTGGTGCGTTGAATAACGGTTTATTTAAAAAAGTCATGCAAGAAGCCAAACGTTACCATGAACAAAACGTGGAAGTGGATTTTTGCACACTAGGACAAAAATCCACGAGTTTTTTTCATCGCGTGCAAGGTAAAGTTATCGCGCAAGCCACACATCTTGGCGATAATCCTGGCGTTAAAGATATTATTGGTGCGGTGAAAGTCATGTTTGATTTATATCAATCTGAAAAAATTGATGAATTAAATATTGCTTATAACACCTTTGAAAATACCATGGTGCAACGACCTACCATAAAAAAATTATTGCCAATTGAGCCAGGCGAGCACCAAATGGCCAAACATCATTGGGATTATATTTACGAACCCGATGCTAAAATGTTAATTGATTTTTTATTACGTCGTTATGTTGAATCACAAGCGTATCAAGCCATAGTTGAAAATATTGCCTCCGAACATGCATCACGCATGGTCGCCATGAAGAGTGCAACGGAAAATGCCGGTGATTTAATCGAACGTCTCCAATTAATTTATAACAAAGCACGCCAAGCTTCGATTACGCAAGAATTAGCCGAAATCGTTGCCGGTGCTGCTGCTGTATAACACGCGTGGAATGAGGAAAAGGTATGAAATTGGGTGAAATTATTGAAATTATTGGTGCAGTGGTTGACGTTGAATTTCCACGCGATCACGTTCCTAAAGTTTACGATGCCTTACGTGTTAACGACACGGGTTTAATTTTAGAAGTGCAACAACAATTAGGTGATGGCATTGTGCGTTGTATTGCCATGGGTTCCACCGATGGTTGTAAACGTGGTATGCAAGTGGAAAATACCGGGCATCCCATTACTGTCCCCGTGGGTAAAGAAACCTTAGGGCGAATCATGGATGTGCTTGGCAATCCCATTGATGAAGCTGGCGCGATTGAAGCCAAACAAATGATGCCAATTCACCGTAAAGCACCCAGTTATGCTGAACAAGCAGCCAATAATGATTTATTAGAAACCGGTATTAAAGTGATCGACTTAATTTGCCCCTTTGCTAAAGGCGGTAAAGTTGGATTATTTGGTGGTGCTGGTGTGGGCAAAACCGTTAACATGTTGGAATTAATTCGTAACATCGCGATTGAACATAGTGGCTATTCTGTGTTTGCCGGGGTCGGCGAGCGGACTCGTGAAGGCAATGACTTTTATCACGAAATGAAAGACTCTAACGTGCTAGATAAAGTGTCCTTAGTTTACGGACAAATGAATGAGCCCCCAGGTAACCGTTTACGAGTCGCCTTAACCGGATTAACCATCGCCGAAAATTTCCGCGATGAAGGACGCGACGTATTATTATTTATCGATAATATTTATCGTTATACCTTAGCCGGAACTGAAGTTTCGGCATTATTAGGGCGCATGCCTTCGGCTGTGGGTTATCAGCCTACATTGGCCGATGAAATGGGGGCATTGCAAGAGCGTATCACCTCGACTAAAACTGGTTCGATTACTTCGGTGCAAGCGGTTTATGTGCCTGCTGACGATTTAACCGATCCTTCTCCGGCTACTACGTTTGCTCACTTAGATGCAACGGTCGTGCTTTCACGTCAAATTGCTGAGTTGGGAATTTATCCGGCAATCGATCCGCTTGACTCGACCTCGCGTCAGCTTGATCCATTAATCGTTGGACAAGAACATTACGATGTAGCGCGTAAAGTTCAAGGCATTTTACAACGCAATAAAGAATTAAAAGATATTATTGCGATTTTAGGGATGGATGAATTATCGGAAGAAGATAAATTAACCGTGATGCGGGCAAGAAGAATTCAGCGCTTCTTGTCGCAACCGTTCTTCGTGGCCGAAGTGTTTACAGGACAATCGGGTAAATATGTGCCATTAAAAGAAACCATCCGTGGATTCAAAGCCATTATTAATGGTGAATATGATCATATTCCAGAACAAGCTTTTTACATGGTGGGTACGATTGAAGAAGTCGAGGAACGCGCTAAATCATTATAGGAATAACGCATGAACACAATTGAATTACACATCGTTAGTGCGGAAGAATCGATTTTCCACGGGCGCGTGCAAGCGGTATTTGTGACCGGTAGCCAAGGCGAATTGGGTGTTTATCCAGGACACACGCCATTGCTTACCACCTTAAAACCAGGACAAGTGCGAGCGCTGAAAGAAAATAATCAGGAAGAGGTTTTTTATATTTCAGGCGGACTTCTCGAAATTCAACCGAGTGAAGTGAATGTGCTGGCCGATACCGCAATGCGGGCTGGCGATATCGATGAAGCGGCTGCACTCGAAGCAAAAAATCAAGCGGAACGCGCCTTATTAGATCAAAAATCAAAAATGGATTATACCAGAGCTGCAGCAGAACTTGCGGAAGCCGTCGCCCAATTACGTGCAATTCGCAAATTAAAAAATAAATAATCAGCCAAGGAAGGTCATAGCATGGGATTACACGTCGTTATCTTAGCTGCAGGTGAAGGCAAACGCATGAATTCCGCCATTCCCAAAGTATTGCATCGTTTAGCGGGAACGGCACTCTTAGAACATGTGGTGAAAACCGCAAAAGCATTAAATCCAGTGAATATTCACATTGTTTATGGGCACGGCGGTGATTTAGTGCGGGGTAATTTGCAGCATTTAGATGTGAATTGGGTGGAACAAAGTCAACGCTTGGGTACGGGACACGCGGTAATGCAAGCGCTTCCCCATATTAACCCACAAGATCAAATTCTCGTGTTATATGGTGATGTTCCTTTAATCTCACTTAATACGTTACAAAATTTATTAGAAAGCACACCCACCAATGGCGTTGGAATTATTTCGGCAGAATTTCCCGATCCTACAGGTCTTGGGCGGGTGCTACGCGATCACAGTGGAAATATTTTAGGGATTGTCGAACACCGTGATGCCAATGAAAAAGAATTACAAATCACCGAAATTTTCAGTGGAATTCTCACTATTCCTGCGCACTCATTAGAAATTTGGTTACCGCGGTTAAAAAATAATAATGCGCAAAAAGAATATTATCTTACCGAAGTCATTCATCTCGCCGTCAAAGAAAAATGTCCCGTCATCGCGGTGATTGCACCGTGCTCGCGCGAAGTGGAAGGTGTGAACGATCGTTTTCAACTCGCCGATTTAGAACGTTATTACCAAGCGCAAATGGCGCAACGCGTGATGTTAGCGGGAGCAAGTTTGCGAGATCCCGCGCGCTTTGATGTGCGAGGTCATATTGAGGTGGGTCATGATGTCGTCATCGATGTCAATGTCGTCATTGAAGGTGAGGTTATTATTGGGAATAATACCTATATTGGCCCTAATACGCTATTACGGAATGTTCGCATTGGCGAAAATGTTGAAATTAAAGCAAACTCGGTGATTGAAGATGCCATCATTGATAGTGATTGTCATGTGGGGCCTTTTGCCCGCATCCGCCCTGGCACACATTTAGCCAAAGGCGCACGAATAGGTAATTTTGTGGAAATTAAAAACACTGAAATTGGTGAAGGTAGTAAAGTCCCGCATTTAAGTTATGTGGGCGATGCCACATTAGGTAAAAAAGTTAATATTGGTGCTGGTACGATTACCTGTAATTACGATGGCGCGAATAAACATCGTACGGTGATTGGTAATGAGGCTTTTATTGGTTCCAATTCACAATTAATAGCACCGGTCAGAATTGGTGAAGGAGCAACCATTGGTGCGGGTAGTACGATTACCAAAGATGCGCCCGCTCACAAGCTTACTATTAATTCGATTAAGCAAACCGTCATTGAAGATTGGCAACGTCCTGGTAAACTCAACGACGAGAAAAAAGAATGAGGGGATCAGTATGTGCGGAATAGTCGGTGCAATTGCGCAACGGGATGTCGCTAATATTTTAGTCGAAGGTTTAAAGCGATTAGAATATCGGGGTTATGATTCCGCAGGTATTGCAATTTTAAATCACCACCAACTGCAACGTATTCGCGCTAAAGGGAAAGTTCGCAATATCGAAGAAAATTTACAAAAAAACTTTTTAGCGGGCAGTGTGGGAATTGCCCACACGCGTTGGGCTACGCATGGCGAACCCAATGAAGGCAATGCGCATCCGCATATTTCTAAAAATACCTTAGCCGTCGTTCATAACGGCATTATTGAAAATCACGATGCCTTAAAAAAACAATTAATTCAACAGGGTTATCAATTCGAATCCGATACAGATACCGAGGTGATTGCTCATCTATATCATCACGCGTATCAACAATCGCATGATCCCATGCAAGCGGCATTTACCACAGCAGAAAGTTTACACGGCGCATTTGCCTTAGCCATTTTAAACAGCGAAGAACCTGAACACATTATCGCTATTCGGCGGGGCAGTCCATTAGTGATTGGGATTGGAATTGATGAACATTTTCTCGCGTCCGATCATCTTGCCTTATTGCCCGTTACCCAACGATTTATTTTTTTAGAAGAAGGTGATATCGCCGATATTCGTCGCGATGGCTTTACAATTTACGATCTAGAAGGCCAGGTGATTACGCGGAATGTGATTGAGTCACAATTAACGCAAGACGAATCCGATCGGGGAAAATATCGTCACTTTATGGAAAAAGAAATTTATGCTCAACCAGAAGCGATTTTACAAACCATCGAAGGACGTTTAAATAAACAACATATTTTTCCGCAAATATTTGGCGAACAAGCAGAGTCTCTTTTTCAAGCAGTAAGGCGCGTCTTAATTATTGCCTGTGGAACCAGTTATCATGCAGGAATGGTGGCGCGTTGTTGGTTAGAAAGTATTGCTGGCATTCCTTGTAATGTGGAAATTGCCAGTGAGTTTCGTTATCGCAAAGCCGTGATTGAAGAGGGCACTCTCTTAGTGTGTATTTCTCAATCAGGAGAAACCGCCGATACGTTAGCGGCCTTACGTGCTTCAAAACAACAACCCTTTTTAGCAAGTTTAGCAATTTGTAATGTGCCAGAAAGTTCTTTAGTACGAGAAGCCGATTTAGTTTTTATGACGCGGGCGGGACGCGAAATTGGGGTTGCCTCTACGAAAGCGTTTACCACACAATTAACGGCATTATTAATGTTAACGATTGTGCTTGGACGTAAAAAAAATATTAATGAAACTTTAGAGGCAGAATTAATTCAACAATTAACGAGCTTACCGGCAGCAATCAATCATGTTTTAGAATTAAATCCACAGATTGAAAAAATCGCCAATCATTTTGCCGATAAACATCATGCCTTATTTTTAGGACGTGGTGTGCAATATCCCATTGCTTTAGAGGGCGCATTAAAATTAAAAGAAATTTCTTATATTCATGCCGAAGCGTATCCAGCGGGTGAGTTAAAACATGGGCCATTGGCGTTGGTGGATAATGACATGCCTGTGGTGACAGTAGCGCCTAATGATGAATTATTAGAAAAATTAAAATCCAATTTACAAGAAGTGCGTGCGCGGGGTGGCGAGCTTTATGTGTTTGCTGATCATCATGCCAATTTGAGTAATGGTAAAGGCATTCATATTTTAGAAATGCCCACGGTAGGCTATGCAATTGCTCCCATTGTTTATACTGTACCCTTACAATTATTAGCCTATCATGCAGCGGTAATAAAAGGAACGGATGTTGATCAACCCCGTAATTTAGCCAAATCGGTGACGGTAGAATAGGGCGTGTTGACAATTCTACTCTGCTGGCCGTATCTCGTTGATTTTTTGTGCTCCGCTGCTCATTTACTTCGTGTAAACTGCCGCGCTAGTGCTCAAAAATCAACAAGCTACGTCTCAGCATAGCGAATTGTCAACACGCCCTAGAATGATTAGGGTTGTTTTAGCGTAACCAGCACAATACCACTTAAAATAAAACTAATGGCGGTGAATTCCCAAGTGGTCAACACTTCATGAAAAATGAATTTTCCCCAGACCAGGCCTGTTAGGGCCACGACTCCGCTGACTAAACTATAAAATACCGCGCCAGCGAGATGAATTAATTTAAAGAAAATCACGTATCCAATACTTGATAATACAATTTCTAATAAAATCGCATAATCGGTATTTATCAACGGCCAATGAAAAAAATAAAACTCATGCGTAATGATTATGATGGGCGTTAACAGCACGGCTGCAAAAAATAACATGCCAGCTGCGGCTAAGAGTGAGTCGCAATCTTGCGGTTGATAGCGTGAACAGTATAGTGCGCATAAAGCAAAACACAGCGGCGATAATAAGGCAAATAGTACGTGCCCCATCATGTTCGGAGTGGGTAATGCAGAGTGGGGAAGTAGCAAACACATTAATCCCGCAAATCCCAATAAAACCCCCATCATGCGCAGCGGTTGAAAAATTTCTAAACGAAAGACGAGTGCTAAGGGATAAATAAGAAGAGGAACGGTGTTGACGATAACCGCTAAAATTCCAGCGGGTAAGTGCGCGGCAGCGTAATACATATTAACGTTAGGTAAGGCTATGCCAATAAGGCCACAAATTAAGAAAAATAAAATCGTATTGTTGTTTTGCAGGTGGTGGAGTCGTTTAGGCAATGCCAAGATTAAGGTTAAGAAAGCAGGCCCGAGTGCTTGCCAAAAGGAATAACCGAGTGGGGATACACCATGCGTCATTGCAAAGCGTGCAATGGAATACCCCGAACCCCAAATTACCCCGAGTAATAATAATAGGATGAGAGACCAGCTTAATTTTTTCATTAAAGGGATTAATGTAGTACTATAGGATTTTTACGCACTATAGCATCAGGCTGGATGAAAAACGAGAATTTTCTGTCATCGATGAATTTTCACCCCTGAGTCACCAACAGGACAATTGATTATGTCATTCAAAAAGAAATTGAATGAATTATCCCAAAAAATGGGCATGGCAAACGTATTGAATAAAGCCAAAATGTTGGCCGATCCCGATAAGGCGAATCCCGAAGAGTTAAGTAAAATCGTTGCAGAACTGCAGGGTTCTGAAAATTTGCAACAATATGTCGATCATCTTGCCGCAATGGTTGATTTTTTTATTCAAGAGCAACACAATCAAATTGAATCTTGGCAATTGTTCAAAGCCCAAGTGCTAGAATTAAAATCATTAACCAAAGAAGCTGTTAAAGAGTATTTATCTTCGCCCGCAGAAGATGATAAAGAGTAAGAGGTGTCAGGTGTTAAAAGGAATTTTTAAATCATTTGCTAATCATATGTTATGGTTAACCAGTGGATTATTATTGAGTGCGTGCGCGCAAAGTGTTAATCATCCGGTGATCACCAATAGTGAAACGACGGCGTCGCTGGTCAGCGGTGGCGCGGGCGGTACGTTAGCAGGTGCTGCAACCGCTTTGGGAAATCCGCCTGGTGCTGTGCTTGGTGGAATTGTGGGTGGTTATGCCAATAGCAAAACCTTTTTAGCATCGCGTTTGCAAGCGATGGGGGCGCAGATCGTGCAAGTGGGTGACACCACGTCGATATTAATTCCCGCCGATTATGTTTTTAATCCTAAAAATGATTTACTCAAATATGAGTTACTTTATGGGCGTGAACCTATTTTAAATTTAACCGCGCGTTTATTAAATAAATACGGTCAGTCTGCGATTAAAGTCGCGGTGAGTACCGATGATATTGGTGGAGCAAACGATAATGCCTTATTAACTTCAAGACAAGCAGAACGTGTGGCCTCTTATTTATATCGTCAAGGTGTTAATGCGTGGCGTTTATATCCTAGCGCCTATGGAGAAACGGATCAGTTAGCGAGTAATCGTTATGTGATGGGAAGTTTTCATAATCGTATGATCGAAATTACCACCAACCCTAATATCACGCGTTTTGCTAATTGCCCCGCACTCGCGCAATTTCTCACGAAAAAGCAGGTTTGGCAATATGAACAGGATAGTTAATTAATTATGAAAAAATATCAAGTTTGAATCAAATAAAAAAGAATTTTTCTGGGAGTTTCATTCGTGACTACTTTTTTATTCTCATTTTAGCCCATAATAGCGCAGGATGTTTTTTAATCAAACTAAAATCTAACAAGTTCTCGTTATCGATAAATAATTCAGGATTGACACCCGTGCCATTTATAACAGAACGAATAAATTCAGTTTCCGATGGAGTATAAGGCAATAAAGCATTAAATCCTTTTTGAACATTTTTGATAATTGTTGCTGTCCATTCCTCAGTAGAGCTAAATCCATCGCAGAAATTATTTTTCAGCACAGGGATTAATTTATTTTTCAAGTCGCTGTGATTGACTGTAATATCATCGATAGTTAAGCTTAGCATGTCTTTTTTAGAACACATTGCCGAATATAAAACGAAAATGATACGAAGTTTTTTTTGATTTATTTTAGCGTATTGAAACAACTCATTGGCGTCGAAAAAATCTCTGCCGGTTTGGCGCTCAAGTAATGCCGTTAATTTTCCAGCGGCAAGTTCATGAATATCCAGGATTTGCAAATTCGTGATTCTTTTGCCTGCTATGGTAATACTATCTCGTTTTTCAGTTGACAGTAGTGGGACTCGATACATGAAATTGATATCAACTTCGATGTTTCCCTGATTTCCTAATGCGCTTGGATAACGCCAAACCATTTTCCCACCGGCATGTTCTTTTGGGTTTCTTAACATTTTTAACTTCATGCGTTCAAATAAACTTCTGATCCTATTTTCTACTTCAGGTCTTTCACTCAACATGGTGCTGCGGTCAATAGCACCAATGTAGTTTAAGTCAGCGTCTACAGATAACCTTGGTAAACCAAAGTGGAAAAGATTGAGTGCGGTACCACCTTTTAACGCCAATCGTGTTGACAAATAGCTATCATTTGCAATTGCATTTAAGATCTCCATGAGCCAAATGACTTTTTCAATAATTTCTTGTCGATAGCCAGAGATTTGTTTTTCTTTTAATAAGCGTTCTTTAGAGAGTATCATTACTGGGTTCCTCCCAGATTTTATTGATCACGGCAAGAGGAACAACTAAGTTCCACCGTTGTAAACTTTTAACCGGACCTTTATGAGCTTTTTCCATATAGTGCCGCGATTTGGGTTTATGGTGCGCAAGCTGGTTAAGTTGTTCTTCTTTGACAGCAAATTGCTCTTGGTGCTGTTCTAAAAAAAATCCTACCTTTGCTACCGTTGTGGCATTCCCTAGTTGTACGACATAATTTATGACGCGTTTAATGTCTAAAAAATTAATGGATTCAAAAGATCGCCATATTTCTTCCCAACCACCTGATAGCTCCGGACGATGAAGACAATCAACTAACGTGCGTTCTATGCTTGTTACTCGTATATCTATCCCCATACGGTCATGCAATTTGGTTTCTAAGAATAGGTTATCTGGTTTTAATTGAGTTGGATGGTTTAGTTGCTGATATTGTCCTTGTTCACAAACTAAAAGGCCAATTCTTTCATCTGAATTGAAGTAAACGATTGAAGCAACCGAATAAGCGAGGGCATGAAATTCCATTGCTGTGTGATAACTAATAACAGCATCATCTGTCATCCGGCCTGCAATGAGTAAATAATCACTTTCTATATGAGTGCCAGGCAAATAATCATTTGTTACTAGATAATAACCGCGTCGTATGCGGGCCAGGTGCTTTTTGGAAAGATGATAGTGCAAAGCTGCTTTTAGTGTATTTTTATTGAAATTACCTGAAGACGATAAATATGCCACTAGTTCGTTATAGTGAAATAAGGGATATTTTTTAAAAAATGATTCAAAGCTCATGGAATGTTGGTTTTCAAGCTAATTAGTATTAATTATATTAATACTAATAATCAATAAAATCAACTTTTGCCCTGTTATTAGCCAAACTTCTTTAGCGAACCAACAATGGCGGATTTCCATAGTCGCTGGCATTTCGCCAAAAGATGGGATAAGGCGGTGCTTGCTTGAAAATGGGTAAGACACTGCCTGCATCCGACATATAAGGCGCAATAAATTTTGGTTGTTGATAATAATAAATATTACTATTGCCGGTGGCGTTGGCAATTAACGTATCGAGCGCACGCACATTGGCTTGTGAATTATTCAGGGTTTTTACGTAAAATTTATTGACCTTAAAATAATACGCATCCAGCATGGCCTGATTGCTTAGGCGAGCGTTTACAATGCTTGCTTGACCCTGTAAATGGGCTTTAGCGTGTGCCGATAAATCGATCATCGCTTCACCGCTATTAATGCCCGCAAGGTAAACGGTTTCAAAACCGCCTGCACTTAAATTTTGTAACGTAATATTACCTGATAAATGAATAATGCCTTTTCCATAAGGCGCTGTTAACATCAAACCGCTACTATTTACCCCTTTCATAATTAATGTGCCATTGCCATTCGTCAGGTGATGAAGATCCATATCTCCCACTAATTGCGTTTGGCCGATCGAATTATTGGTGACATCTAAATAATCCGTCACGATATTATTGATATCAATATGCCCGATGCCATTGGTAATGAGTTGATGTAAATTGATTTTTTTGCCACGTAACAGTGTATTGCCACTGGCTGAATTATTCACCACTAAATGATTACGATTGCTTAAGCCGAGTAGGGTTAAATTGCCTTTACCCGCATGCAAAATCATTGCAGCATTGATGTTATTACCTTGCAACGTAACCGCTTGATCATCATTCACAGTGATATTGAGATTATCCGTCGTAAGATTATTAATCATTATCGGGGTTGCGCTCGCGCTAATACTGATATTATGTAAAGCCACTTTTTTACCCGTGACAGTTAATCCTGACGCAAAACGAGAAGAAAGATCCCAGGGCTGTGAGTTAAGTTTGCGCACGCTAATCAGCGCATTATTTAATTGCTGCAATTGTTGCAACCGCTCCATTTCAACATTCACTATCCTATTATTCGGATTACCTTGCGAGGGGCTGATAATAAATAACGTAGAATTTTTTACATAAAGTTTTAAGCCAGCCATGGTCGCGCTATTACTTTGCACGCTAACAAATTGATGTTTTAAACCATCAGTAATATTAACTCGCACCGCACCTTGCACGACTACCTGTGAAAAAGTAGGTAATGTTGCATAAGTATGATTAGCAGCGATATTGGTATCGAGGGGACGATGCCAACAGCCCGTTAATAATAACGCCAAGAATATCAATGAGATTAAGCGTTTCACACCCGTACCTTATGAATGAGTTGTCATGGTTTTCAACCTTAGAGCAAGTCTTTGCGCTAGGCAAGTCTTCCTCGAAAAATTTCTTCAAAATGTCGCCTTTTTTTGGGCTAGGATTAAATGACACTTCACGGCTTGTGCTTGTTGTAAGCGAGGAATAATCGACGTGCATTGGCGAAGTTGGAATCCTGTTTGTTGTAATAAGGTTTTAATATAATTCGGATGATGGGAGTAACGCGCGGTATTATCCAGTTGATAAGGATAATGTTTGCTAAGCTCGTAATTAAAAATCACGTAACCTTGATGCGCTAACGCGTGATAACAGTGTTTTAAAAATTCCGCTAAATCGCCCTGATAGACGACTACATCAGCGGCTAACATTAAAGTAAACGCTGCGGGTTGAGTAGAAAGATAATTCAGGATATCGGTATGAATTAATTCATCATAACAATTTTTTTGGCGTGCTTGTGCGAGCATGTTGACTGATAAATCTACGCCGGTTAACTGCTTGACAAGTGGACGCAACTTCTCGCCACATAAACCCGTACCACAGCCTAAATCGATAACCCGTGCCAACGCAACGTTGGGCAAGGATACAACTACGTCATGAATTTGTTGAGGCAGTTGATAATTTAAATGCAGGTGTAAATGCTGATCGTAGTGTTCTGCATAATAATCGAATAATTCGATTAAATAATCGTTGGGCGCTTGTGCGGGTGGCGGATGATTGCTAAAAACAGACTGTAAAAATAATAAAGTAGGCTGGTGTGGCTGAAGAGCAAGACCGCGTTTAATATAGGGTAATGCTGATTGAGGATTTTGTTGACGAATAAAAACCACGGCAAGATTGACTAAGCTTGCTAAGTGTTCGGGATTTATTGTTAATAATAATTGAAAATAATCAATCGCTTTTTCATAATTATTAAATTCTAAGTGTAAAACGCCTAAATTATATAAGCAGTCTAGGTCATTGGGTTTTATTGACTGTGCTTGATTTAAATAGTCCAGTGCGATTAACTTTTCATTTAGACGAAGATAACACATGGCTAAATTATACCATCCAAAAAAATCATTGGTATGGAGAGCGATTAATTGATGATAATAGTCACGGGCTGAAAGTAAATCATTTTGTTGCATCATCAAATTGCCCAATTGATGCAAAGTGGCAGTATTATTCGGTTGAATGCTTAAAATTTGTTTGAAGGTGTTGCAGGCTTCATCACATCGATTTAATTTTTGTAAAATAAGTGCATGGTTGTATAAAATTTCGGTGCGCAGAGGTTCTTTTTTTAATGCTTCTTGGGAATAATTAAAAGCCGCGGAATAATCGTGCAAGCGAAAATAAATATTGGCGAGATAATGATAAACCTCACTCGTTATTTTTTCTGGGTAGTGTGCTAAAAACGTGTGATAACTCGCACGCGCATTTTCATAATCACCAATTTGATGAAAATACAGCGCATCTTGTAAAATCTGTTGAGCAGGGTTAGTCAATGTTATTTCACTCTAACTGTAGCCTGGAACGCAGCGTTGTAGCCTGGAACGGAGCGTTGTAGCCTGGAACGGAGCGCAGCGGAGATCCAGGATCGGTGAAATTTTAAAACTCCGATCCTGGATCTCCGCGCAGCGAAGTTCCAGGCTACGTCTGCGCTCCGTTCCAGGCTACATCCGATCCAAGTGGCATTTTAACTGTTGTAATGCTTGAGCGCGATGGCTGATGGCATTTTTAATTTCGGGCGATAATTCTGCGGCAGAACACTCATGAGAGGGTACCCAAAAAATCGGATCGTAACCAAATCCATAGTCACCTTGACGTTGAGTTAAAATTAAACCTTCCCAGGTGCCTTGGCAAATCAGCGGGGTAGGATCGTGTTCATGGCGCATCAACACTAACACACAGTGAAAACGGGCAGTTCGTTTTTCGGACGGGACATCGTGTAATGCTTGTAATAACTTATCGATATTATTTTTTGGATCTTCCGCATAGCGCGCCGAATAAATACCAGGTTCTCCATTTAAATAATCAACCTCTAAACCAGAATCGTCGGCTAATGCCGGAAGGTGAGCCAATGCGGCGGCATGACGAGCTTTGATCAGGGCATTTTCTACAAAAGTTAAACCGGTTTCTGCAATAGACGGAATGTTTAAGTCGGTTTGAGAAACCATGGTAAAGGGATAATCCGCTAGAATTTGAGAAAATTCTCGTAGTTTACCAAAATTATGAGTGGCTAAAATAATAGTTTGATCCATGAGATTTATGCCATGACTTCCACAGTTTGATTCGCGCTCGTAGGGGTATTGTGGAAAGTTATCTGATTATTTTCAACCGCCGACGAGCCAAAAAATCGAGTAACCGTGTCTAATACCACTGGATCGCAGACAATAGGCTGAGGAATGGTTAAATGCAATTGATGAGCTAAGTGAAAAAATTGTTTGACGTTATTTTCTAAAAAGGCCGATTCATTAGAAAGCAAAATAGTACTTTGACGACGAAAATGGATTAACGCCGATAGATATAATTTTGCTGACAGTAAAGGATGTTGATGTTGGATTATCTGTGCAATGCAGGTTGCAGCTTCAGGCGAACGCAAACGCAATGCCAAGGAAAAAACTTCCAAACTTTGATTAAAACGGGAAGTGGGATTTTGTTTGGCAATTTTATCGACTTCATCTGCTAATAAATCGATATCTAATTCAGGATGATGAATTTCTTGCGTCGACAATTTTGCCGAATCATAATCACATAAAAATTGATTCACTGCTTTGGAAGAAACCAGACACGCGAGTGAGTATAACGCATCACTGTTATGTTGACTCATCATCACTTATTCACCTCGCCAGGACTTATCGCGTTGTTGTTGGTATTCTTCTACTAACGCTTGTCGATAATATTCCATGCCTTTTAATAATAATTCGCGGAGAAATGTGTCATCGCCTTGTTGGTGTGCTTGTTGGGCGAAGCGTTGAGAATTATTATTTAATTCGCTGACTTGAAATCCCTTCACAGCTAAGTGGGTAATATACTTGTTAGCTTCTTTTACCCGATGGCGTAGTGCCAATTGGTAATATTGTAACGCTAATTCGGGTGAATGTGGATACTTTTGTCCCGTTTCATGCATTTTGCCTAAAGGTAATAAGGCTGGCGCGTAGCCACACTCGGTGATAGCCGCTGAAAATTGTTGATAAGCTTTTTTATAGTCGAGTTGAGTTAAATGTTGTAAACCGAATTCGGTATATTGTTGACCAAGTTGGGTGTGATTTTCCAGCGCAGGGTTTTTAGATAATCTCAACAAGCCACAATTCTGCTGAAACATGGTGTTTTCCTTATTCTAAAAAATATCGGCATTACCACAAGTATGATAGTCTCTCATATTTAGCCATCATACTCCGCATCTGTAACGTTGTCTATCAAGGAGCCCGTAGGTTATGAATATACGCGATTTAAAATATCTAATAGCGGTAGCGCAACATCAACATTTCGGCAAAGCGGCAAAAATGTGCTGTGTCAGTCAGCCGACCTTAAGCGCGCAAGTAAAAAAACTAGAAGAAGAATTAGGTGTGGTTATTTTTGAACGCACGAATAAATCTGTGATGATAACCCCCATAGGCAAAAAAATAATCCAACAAGCGATCACGACCTTACATAATGTCGAATTACTTTATCAGTTAGCCCAGCAAAATCACGACCCACTTGCCGGTCGATTAGATATTGGGATTATCCCTACGCTAGGTCCTTATGTTTTACCTCATGTAGTGCCAGGTTGGCGTGAGCAATTGCCCAAACTTTCAATCCATTTACATGAAGATAAAACGGATGTTATTGTCAAAGCACTTCAGCAGGGCGAGTTAGATGCCATTATTTTGGCCTTACCTGTGCCCAATGAGCATTGCACCACCCAGTTTTTATTCACGGAAAATTTTTATGTCGCTCTCCCCAAAGACCATCGTTTGGCAGTGCAAGCAATTTTAACGCCACAAGATTTAGAAAATGAAACATTATTATTGCTAGCTGAAGGGCATTGTTTTCGCGATCAGGCGCTAGCCGTATGTCATCACGTCGGAATTAAACGTGAAGCAGGCTTGCAAGCCACCAGTTTAGAAACGCTAAGACAAATGGTGGCCTTGGGGGCAGGTATTACATTATTACCGAAATTAGCCTTACCCACCGATTCTCAGCACCATGAAGCAGTAGTGATTAAACCGTTTAATTCACCTTCTGCCACGCGTAGCGTCGGCATGTTATGGCGCGAGCAATCACCACGACACCAGGCTTGTGTAGAAGTTGCTCGGATCTGCCAAGAAATTATTGCGCCAGTAATAGCAAACGATTTTTACAATTAACACAAACGTAATCGAGTTTCTAAAACAGACAATTCGGTAAGTTATCCAGTATTTTTTTCACGGAACCTTGGTAAAAGGTTTAATACCCTTTTAATAGTACCAGGCAACATTGAATTGAGTGCCAAATGGTACTATAATAAACAAAGCTATTGGGAGGATGTACTATTGAAACCGGCCAAACACGATCTGGATTTTGACGATGCGAAAGCACTCACAAAGATGGTTATGCGCTTATTTGAACATTGGAAGTTAACTTACGAGGAACAGGCATCGCTTCTGGGTTTATCAGTAAAAACCAATACTTCTATTGCTCGTTATAAACGAGGCGATTCGCAATTTTCACTGGACCGCGATAAACGGGATCGTGTTGCTCATTTATTAACGATCCACAAGTATCTCAGAATGATTTATCCCAAAAACCGAAACTTAGCCTACGCTTGGCCAAAATCTAAAAATGTGGCTTTTGGAAGTAAAACACCTGTTGAAGTTATTACTGAAGATGGCTTCGAGGGGCTTTTGCGAATCAGAAACCATCTTGAGCATTATTTAGCGAGTTAAAATGATGAATTTAATCGATACAGTGACGGCTTACCAAGGCGCATGCTTTAGAAATACCATTGGCTTTGCTTTAGAAGAAAATACTCTTTTTGATGATCTCACGGATGAAGCAGATGAACAAACTATTGCAGTCAAAGTGACTCAAGAATTAAATAATCGTTTTTTACTGACCGCTGAAAATATTTTTTTTAATGCAATTGATTATGTTTTTGAAAGAAAATCCTGGTGTGAGAGCCGATTTAGTGATGGACATTTTGCAGCTTGGTATGCTTCTAATGATGTTGAAACTACTTTTTATGAGACCATTTTTCATTGGAAAAAAGCAATGATTGATGATGTTGACTTTGATTTAGAGAATGTGCCGGTCTACACCAGTCGCACAGTATTTAATGTGTTTTGTAGCTCAGATTTAATTGATTTAAGAACAAAAACTCCAGATTTTCCGACATTAATTTCTCAAAATACAAATTGTTATTTTGACAATCAGAAGATTGGAAGACGACTTTATGAGCAAGGATTTCCAGGATTAATTACCCCCTCTAGTCGACATAAAAAAGGAGATAATTTGGTTATTTTCAATAAAACGGTACTCTCCCGCCCCAAACACCAAGGCAATTATCTCTATGAGTTAAATTTTCAGTCGAAAAAGATACACGTTTTAGATGAACGCACTCATCAAAATATTTTAGAGATTTATTAGCATAAGCGACCGGAGCTACTTTATTCCGCTGCAAAAAAATCGATGACATAGCGAAAACTTTGATCCGCTAATTCGCGATTATATTCGCGCCCCATTTCGTGTTCTTTGGTAGGATTAAATGTTCCTGTTTTCGGATCGGTATACGAATGTTTGCCATTACCAAAAAAGACAAATGTCCAATCTTGATTGTTTGCTTCTTGCATTTCTTGGGCAAAAGCTTGCAAGTTTTCAGGAGGAACTTGCGGATCGCGATAACCATTGACGATTAAGATCTTGCTGGTGATTGGATGAGTGGGTAACTGAGATTTCGCCAGCGCACTGTGCAAGCCCGCCAATCGACGAATATTTTTACCACTACGCGCCGCCTCAAGCGCACACATGCCACCAAAACAAAATCCCATCGCATCGATGGGAGTATTTAAATGCAGTTGCGCTACTTGTTCAACGGCTAAATTTGCTCGTTGACGTACTAAATTGCGATCATTTAAAAATGGTGTGACTAATTCAAAACAGCCTTCGAGCGTTGTTGCGGTTTTACCCTTACCATAAATATCGGCGACAAATACATTAAAATGATATTCACATAAATGTTTAGCATAATTTAATGCAAATTCACTCGGCCCTTCAAAGGCGGGGAATAAAATAATGGTGGATTTTGGATTGACCACGGTAAAAAGATGACCGTGCAGCGCTTGTTGATGATCGTAATAAGTAATGAGTTGAGTTTTCATAAATATCTCCTATTTTGAGGGGTATTGTAACCTGAAAAATGGGATGAGGGCTAATAAGTTAATGTTTTAAACGTCTTGATAACAAAATAATCATCTTGAATTTTAACACCATTTTGAACAAAGTGAGCATTTTGTTCTTCATGAAGATTTAATTCTGACATATCTACTATATCAAAACCACTATTAGGTTGCAGTTTTTCTACAAAAAATTTTAATTGTAATATGGACTGTTCTAATCCCCCGTTTTGCTCAATAAGATTAATTATTTTTTTGATTAGTGGTATTTGCTTTTCTGGGATATTAAAATTTTTTGCTATTTGACTTAACGCAGTATCAAGGAATGTATTAAAGTGAGTAAGATATTCTGCTGTAGCTAAACTTAACGTAACTAAAAAACTCTTATTTTTTATTTTTAGAATTGACTCAAAAATTTCAATGATTCCTTCAAGTTGTTTCCGAATAAAGGGCTCAATGGCTGGAGAAGAAAATACCTGTTGTAGATAGTCAGAAATAGTATCTGATTGTGTAATGCTGCTATAAATTTTTCCTAGAATAATTAAAAAGTAATCAACTAATTTTCCATTGGGATTAGGTTTAGGTAATATTTTGGGTAAATGCTGACTGCTGAATTGCGCAAGATAATTCGTTAAATCATAAAACGGATGAGGGTTTTCTAAATCAAGGTCAATGGGACTTTTTTCAATAGCTGTCATCGAAATACGTTGGACTATTAGCGCTAGAACTTCAATTAGAACGCCACTGATAATCGGTGAAATAATTCCGACATAAGGGATATTATTAACACATGCGGAGAAATTTTTGATAGAGATGTTGCTTACTTCATATAAAATGGCAATTAGACTCGTTAATAATAAATTTTCATCAATCAGTAAGTAACGATGATTAGCACAAATGTTTTTGTTTGGAGCTGAGTTGCTCGTGAATAAAGCGCCTCGGCCAATCATTCCCAGAGTAAAAACCAGAGCTTGAAATTTTTCAATTTTGGGCAGGAGTTGAAAGAAAATAATCCATAGCGGGATATCATTTACCGCAGAAAATAGTTGAATCTTCAGTGATGGACAATTTCTATCTGAACAATTTTGATGGATTATTTCTGTATCATACTCATTATTATTTTCTCCAAAGGAAATTTTTGTTAGGTTAGTGCTTAGTTTTTCATGAATAGATTGTGCGCTATTTCCTTGTTGAGCTAATGCAGCAGGAGCAATTGCTATAACAATCATAGGTTTTATACTATAGAAAAATGCAATAAAAGAAATGATATTATCGATATCAGCAGCAAGAGGATGAATGGCTTTTCCATTTTCATCATAAAAATAATGACGCCATTGCATTTTAATCAGCCATAAAAGCTTTAAATTAAAAGCATGCTTGGCCACATCAAAAAATAACGTGGTAAATTTTTCAGAGCTCAAGTCAGTAATATAAGGATCACTATGTTCTTGAATGAAAGCGGGGAGTTTAGAATAAACATAACGTCCTGTTTGCGTAATAACTCCCCCTGTTTTTTTTAGAAGTGTGTTCGCTTGAGTTTTTATGCCAGCATAAAAATCACGTCCTTTACTTATAATTAATTTTCCTGTTTGGTTGAATAGCTCTTTCGATTGATTGAATAGTTTTTCTGTTTGATTTTTAAAAATGTCAGTTAATCGAAAAACTGAAAACATGCACACATCCCCTATTGTTTTTATTCCATTACTTTGCTCAAAACTAAATAAAAAATATCATCATTACCTTAAGAAAATAATTCATATTAGAAAAAATTTAATAATCCGAATAAATGGCTTGGGGACAAATATTATGGTGACGTAAAAATGTTTGCACATGTTGCACTAAACTTTCTGGGCCGAACACATAAATAATTGTGGTTGATAAATCGGGGTAATGTTGTAAAACATATTCCATCATTCCGCCACTTTCCCCCGTCCATTGTGGAGGAGGATTTTTTAAAAAAGGCGTGTAATGAAAATGTGAAAACTGTTTTTGCCAACTCAATGCTAATGGATGGTAATATAATTCATCGATATTTTTCGCAACCCACAGTAAATGTAATGGTATATCTCGTTCATCAATGCAAAAATCTAAAGTATCGTCATCGCGCAACTTAACTGCGGGATCTCCACAATTTTCACTGGATTTCGCGTTCAAGCCGGGGGATGACGGTTTATGGATTAATGCGCTTTCAATAATAGCTTTACAAGGTGCAAATCCTGTCCCACCTGCAATAAATAATAGAGAATGTGGTTTGTTTTGCACAGGATAAATGGCTTTGCCATTAGCTTTGGTGATTACGATTTCACGATTTTGATTAAATTCCGTGAATAATTCATCCATAAAAGGCAAATTCGCATAGCGAATGTGTAATTCGAGGTGTTGATCAGGGTGTGGAGCATTGGCAATCGAATAAGGACGCATTTCTCCCGAGGGCAATACAATTTGCGTGTATTGGCCAGCACAATGGTGAATGCCTTGATCGACCGGTTGCAAAATAATTTCGTAAATATCTTTTGCTAAGGTGCGGTTTTTAATAATTCGATAATGAAAATACTCAGTCATCGCTAAAAATTCCGAATTCTTGCCACCGATCATCAACGCGTTGTTGAGTTTTTTGATCCATGTGAATGGCTTTGCCCCATTCGCGTGTGGTTTCACCTGGCCATTTGTGCGTGGCATCGATCCCCATTTTAGAACCTAAGCCAGCAATGGGGGAGGCAAAATCTAAATAATCAATCGGGGTGTTATCCATCATCACGCTATCACGGATGGGATCCACTCGTGTCGATAATGCCCACATCACATCATTCCAATCGCGCGCATTAATATCGTTATCGGTGACGATAATAAATTTAGTATACATAAATTGTTTGAGGTAAGACCAAACGCCCATCATCACTCGTTTAGCGTGACCAGGATATTGTTTTTTAATGGTCACAATGGCTAGGCGATAAGAACAGGCTTCTGCCGGTAAATAAAAATCGCAAATTTCAGGAAATTGTTTTTGTAAAATGGGAATAAATACTTCGTTTAAGGCAAGGCCGAGCATAGCCGGTTCATCGGGCGGACGTCCGGTATACGTGCTGTGATAAATAGGATTGGGTCGATGAGTGATGCGTTCAACAGTCATCACGGGAAAACGTTCTACTTCGTTATAATAACCTGTGTGATCGCCAAAAGGTCCTTCAAGAGCGGTTTCGTGTGGGTCGATATAGCCTTCTAAAATAATTTCCGCGTGGGCAGGCACCGCTAATGAATTACCTAAGCATTGGGCTATTTCAGTTTTTTTACCGCGCAGTAATCCGGCAAACGCATATTCTGAAACATTATCTGGGATGGGCGTGACTGCTGCTAATGTGGTTGCAGGATCAGCACCTAATGCCACGGCAATGGGAAAACGTTCTTGCGGATAAGTTTCACACCACGCGCGAAAATCCAGTGCGCCACCGCGATGCGCTAACCAACGCATGATCACTTTATTTTTCGCAATCACTTGTTGACGATAAATACCTAAATTTTGGCGTTTTTGGTGGGGGCCTTGCGTTATCACTAATCCCCAAGTGATTAACGGTGCCGCATCGAGAGGCCAACAGGTTTGGATCGGTAAACGAGATAAATCGACGTCGTTAAATTCCATGCCTTGAGTTTGACAAACAGGATGGGAAATGTTTTTCGGCGCCATATTCAGAATTTGTTTGTAAATGGGTAATTTGCTGAAAGCATCGCGCAAGCCTTGTGGCGGATCGGGTTGTTTTAAAAACGCCAGTAATTCCCCAATTTCGCGCAATTTATGAATATCTTCTGCCCCCATGGCCAGCGCGATGCGTTTGATTGAACCAAATAAATTGCCCAATAATGGCATCGATGAATTTTTAGGGTGTTGAAATAATAAGGCAGGTCCTTTTTGTGCCAGGGTGCGCCGACAAATTTCAGTGACTTCTAAATACGGATCGACTTCTGCACGAATGATTTTCAATTCGTTCATGCGACTTAAGTGATCGAGAAATTCGCGCAAATCGTGATATTGCATAACTGAGTAACTTAATCCTGGTTCCTGTTCCCTACAAATGTAGGGAACAGGAACGCTGTTAATTTTCGCGTGCGAAAATTAACGTTTCATGGAATCAAAAAATTCGTCATTGGTTTTGGTTGCACGCAAGCGTTCAATCAAAAATTCCATGCTAGCAATTTCATCCATCGGATGTAGAATTTTGCGTAAGATCCACATTTTTTGCAATTCTTCTGGTGACGTGAGCAACTCTTCGCGGCGTGTTCCCGAACGATTAATATTAATCGCAGGGTATACTCGTTTTTCAGCAATACGACGATCCAAGTGGATTTCCATATTACCGGTACCTTTAAATTCTTCGTAGATCACTTCATCCATTTTAGAACCGGTTTCAATTAACGCGGTGGCAATAATGGTTAAACTACCGCCTTCTTCGATATTGCGAGCGCTACCAAAAATACGTTTCGGACGTTGCAGAGCATTGGCATCCACACCACCGGTTAATACTTTTCCAGAAGAAGGGATGACCGTGTTGTAAGCGCGAGCAAGACGAGTGATGGAATCTAATAAAATGACCACATCGTGTTTGTGCTCAACTAATCGCTTGGCTTTTTCCAATACCATTTCAGCCACTTGGACGTGACGGCTTGCTGGTTCATCGAAGGTGCTAGCAATCACTTCGCCGCGTACGGAACGCGTCATTTCCGTGACTTCTTCAGGGCGTTCGTCAATTAATAAGACGATTAAATAACATTCAGGATGGTTATGACTGATGGAATGCGCAATGTTGGTGAGCATCATGGTCTTACCGGCCTTCGGTGGCGACACCAGCAAACCACGATTACCTTTACCAATGGGCGCCGATAAATCGATAACGCGCGCTGTGATATCTTCGGTACTGCCATTGCCAATTTCCATGCGCATACGTTCATTGGCAAATAATGGTGTTAAGCTTTCAAATAAAATTTTATTGCGAGCACTTTCTGGGGTGTCGAAATTGATTTGGTCGACTTTTAATAAGGCAAAATAACGTTCACCTTCTTTAGGTGGGCGAATTTTTCCAGAAATGGTATCGCCGGTGCGCAAATTGAAGCGACGAATTTGGCTGGGTGATACATAAATATCATCGGGCCCCGCCAAATAGGAGGCATTAGAAGAACGTAAAAAGCCAAAGCCATCTTGTAAAATTTCTAAGACGCCATCGCCGTAAATATCTTCACCACTTTTGGCATGAGTTTTGAGAATAGCGAAAATTACATCTTGTTTGCGCATGCGCGACAAGTTTTCGATATTCATTTCTTCAGCAATGGTGAGTAATTCTTGAGGTGTTTTTTCTTTCAGATCTGTGAGATTCATATCCTGTATCTTACTGTTGGGTTGAACAAAAGGGTTTACTCTTCACGCTTTAATTTTAGGCTTTGTTGCCAAGTCTAAAATTCAATGTTTGAGTCTAATTAAGATAAGCACGTCCGGTTGTGGTGTTTGGCAGGTCGTTTATCGACAAAACGATTGTCCACAATAACGACGTTACAATATCACTATAATTGCAATGCGTCTAGTATTTTTACTCATAGCCTTACTCAAACGCATTGCACACTAAATTCTGCGAAGTTTAAATGTTGCTGTCTAAAAATGCCGTTAACTGAGATTTGGTGAGCGCACCGACTTGCGTGGCCACCGTTTCGCCATTTTTAAAAAGAATTAAGGTGGGAATGCCGCGAACATTATATTTAGCGGGTGTTTCAGGATTATTTTCAGTATTTACTTTTGCAATGGTAACTTTCCCAGCATAGTTCGGTGCAACTTCTTCTAAAATGGGGGCAAGCATGCGACAAGGACCACACCATTCTGCCCAAAAGTCAACGAGTACGGGGCTATCGGCTTGTAATACTTTTTGATCAAAATCATTATCATTCACTTCAATTACGTGTTTACTCATGCTGGCCTCTTAAGAATTTGATTAGGTTGTGGATTACACCCTAAGGGTTGTTGAATTAAGCATAATCATCTTTGATTAGGCTGTCAAAACTTCTCTGCTAAAGCAACGACATAATAGCAGACCGATTTCAAATAATAAACATAAGGGAATGGCTAATAATATTTGTGATAACACGTCAGGTGGAGTTAACAGCATTCCGATAATAAACGCAATTACAATAAAGTAAGGTCGTTTTTGTTTTAAGGATTCGTAATTACTGATGCCAATTTTTTGCAATAACAGCATTACAACAGGCACCTCAAAGGAAATGCCAAACGCAAATAAAAATCGCAAAATAAAATCCAAATAAAATTGAATATCCGGTGTGACCTTAATCCCCACGGGGGCAAAATTAAGAATAAATCGAAATAAAATCGGGCAGACAATAAAATATGCGAAAGCTACTCCTAAATAAAATAATAAGGTGCTTAATCCTAATAACGTGAATGCAAAATATTTTTCATCGCTATAAAGACCTGGCGCAATGAATTGCCAAAGTTGAAATAAAATATAGGGCATGCCACAAAAACAAGAAAAAATAAAGGCGAATTTTAGCGGTACCAATAAGGGAGAAATTACATTGGTGGCAATCAAGGAAGAACCAGAAGGCAGAATGGATAAAATCGGTAGCGCGATATAATGATAAAGTTCTTGAGCAAAATAGAGAAACACTAAAAATAATAGGCCGATCACAATTAAACAGCGCACCAAACAAACTCGTAGTAGCAATAAATGTTGAACAAAATTACTGTGTTGAATGGGGGTTGTCATATGTTAAGAATGTTCCTGCTGCTTTTTTTCGGCTTTTTCGGCAAGTTCAGTATTTCGTTTTAGTTGAGCAAGATTCATTTCTTCAGAAAGATCTTGCTTAATATGCTGATTAAACTCTGTAAACTTATGCCAAAGTTGACCTGCCTTTTTGGCAATTTCGGGTAAACGTTCTGGCCCAAGCACAATTAACGCGATAATTAAGATGATTAACAGTTCGCCGATTCCCATTATGAAGCATCACTTATTGTCATGCTGGGAATTTTTATTTTCCTTTTCGCTGCTGTCAGTTTCTTGGGTGCCTTGGCGAAAACTTTTAACCGCTGCTCCTAAATCTTGCCCAATATTACGCAAGCGTTTGGCGCCAAATAACACTAAGACAATTAAAAAAATGAGAATTAAGGATAAAGGGCTGATTCCATGTAACATAGCGTTTACTCCCTTAAAATAAGTATGATCATCATAACTCAATTAACACGGTTCACCAAGTAGTGAACAATAATTTTCGTTAAGCGCTATTTTTTCCAACCAAAATACGCCAGCAATGCCAGTCCCACAGTCGCAATACACCAAGAAACATTTTCTGGACTTAACGTTAAGCCAAATACGTGATGATCGATACCAATGGTTACTAATGCTACGGTAATTAAGCTTAAGCCTATTCCTGCAATAAAACTGCGTTTGCGTTGACGACGTAATAATTTTTCATGTCGCAAAACTTCGAGAGTGACTAAGGAAGTTTGATGTTTTTTATCGCGTACGTATTGCATGGCGTCGTAGAGTAAGTCCGGCACTTCTGGTAATTTTTCTAACCAAAACGGCATTTGTTCACGTAATTTACGCACGGTTGCCCGCACGCCCACTTGTTTATGCAACCAATGTTCTAAAAAAGGTTTTGCAGTATTCCACAGATCCAACTCAGGATACAATTGTCGGCCTAACCCTTCGATGTTTAATAGGGTTTTTTGTAATAATACCAATTGAGGTTGAATTTCCATATTAAAACGGCGAGCGGTTTGAAATAAACGTAATAATAAATTACCGCAAGAAATATCTTTTAAGGGTTTGT
Organism: Legionellales bacterium; assembly: GCA_026125385.1. Lineage (NCBI taxonomy): Bacteria > Pseudomonadati > Pseudomonadota > Gammaproteobacteria > Legionellales > Legionellales bacterium. The sequence continues at coordinate 45,345 of JAHCLG010000002.1, read as the reverse complement.
CAAATATGGGTTCGCAAACGGTGCGAATGGCAGCTTCAAACTCATCTACCCGGGTATGATAGGGGATCCAACCCGACTCAACATGTAATTCAGCGACTCGACGATAATCACGTTTAAAAAAGGCTAAAAAGTTTTCAGCTAAATAACGTTGATCATTGCGACTTAACGTGCCCACAATGCCAAAATCGATAGCAATATATTGTGGATCGTTTGGTTTATCGGGAGAGACAAAAATATTACCTGGATGCATATCGGCGTGAAAAAAACAATCACGAAAAACTTGAGTAAAGAAAATTTCTACGCCACGTTCTGCTAATTTTTTTAAATTAATATGCTGTTTTTTTAATTCAGCAATATCAGAAATGCGAATACCATAAACACGTTCCATAACAAACGCTTGCGGGCGCACATAATTCCAATAGACTTCGGGCACATATAGGCTCGGAGAATGTAAAAAATTACGGCGTAATTGTGAAGCATTAGCCGCTTCGCGCATGCAATCAAGTTCATCTAATAAACAACGTTCAAATTCAGCAACCACTTCGCGGGGCCGCAGTCTTGTACCATCGGCAAAAAATTGTTCGATAAGTTTGGCAAAACTATACATTAGCGCTAGATCGCGTTTAATAATTTTTTTGATGCCAGGACGTAAAATTTTAATGACTACCTCGGTACCCGTGCTTGCTAACCGTGCGCTATGAACTTGCGCGATGGAGGCAGAGGCCAACGGAGTTGAGGAAAAATCTAAAAATAATTCTTCTAATTGTTGTTGATAGACTTGATTTAAAATTTGATGAACAATTTTTGTTGAAAACGGTGGGACTTGATCTTGCAATAGCGCAAGTTCATCGGCAATATCTTCTGGAATGAGATCTCTGCGCGTTGATAACATTTGCCCGAATTTTACGAATATAGGGCCCAGTTCTTCAAGGGCAATGCGAATGCGGGTACCACGATTTAATTTACGGCGAGTGTAATACCATGGATTTAAAAATGCTAAAAATCGCAGTGGTGCAAACCATTTTATTTCCAATACGATTTCATCAATACCATGACGCGAAAAAATATAATAAATATACAACAAACGTAACATTTTACGGATAGGATTCACTTGGCCTCCTGCAAACGCCGAATTCGCGCTTGTAAGCGTTCTACATCATGGTAAAGAATCGTGACATCTTGGCAATAATCATTAATTTCGAGTGCAGATACTAAATAACGAATTTCGTGTTGTAAATATTCCACCAGATTACTTTGCAAACGTTGACTGGCATCCGAAAAAAATTGTTTAACTTTTTGTGCGTGATAGCTGATTTGATGCGCTACGACATCACCGGTGATTTTTGCCAGTTGCTCTTCCCAGTCAATCTGTAAATTCGCTAAAATAATTTGACATTGTTGGGCAAACTCCATATCGCCTTTAATGGTAATTTCACGATCGGGGGCATGATGGCCTTTTAATAATTGCAATAAATGTAAGGCGCTGCCTTCAATGGTACTGTCTGCCACCACATGTTTATCAAAACTCAATACTACTTGATTATTTAAAATACGGGCAACTAAGTGTATATCAAGGCTATTAATAATAATTTTTAGGCTTTTCCCTGAAAATTGACTGAGCTTGGTTAAGCTTTCTGGATCGCATTGCAAATACTGATTTAACAGTTTATTAATAATCGGTAAAGCTACTTCAATGGCGTACATGATCATATCCTAATATTTATATCCTATATGCAGTGCGACAACGCCTGCGGAAAAATTATGATACTGGCATTCATCAAATCCCGCAGTTAATAACATTGTTTTCAAGGTTTCTTGATCAGGGTGCATGCGAATGGATTCGGCTAAATAACGATAACTCGCTTCATCGTTAGCAATAAATTTTCCTAGGAGAGGTAAAACAGAAAAAGAATATTGATCGTAAATCCATTTCAATGGCGATAAGGTGACTTGCGAAAATTCTAGAATTAATAAACGCCCACCCGGCTTTAAACAGCGCATCATGGATTGTAGCGCTTGTTGTTTATCGGTCACATTGCGTAAGCCAAAGGCAATGCTGATCAGATCAAAATAATTATCGGGGAATGGTAAACATTCTGCATTCGCTTGGACCACGTCGATATTGTAGAAACGATTTTCATCGATTAAGCGATCGCGCCCCACCTTTAACATCGCGGAATTAATATCGGCTAAGATAACTCGTCCATTTTTCCCAACACGTTGTGCAAATGCTGACGTTAAGTCGCCGGTTCCTCCTGCAATATCTAATATGTGTTGTCCGGCTCGGACATTGGCAGTGTCTATGGTGTAGCGTTTCCACAGACGATGAATGCCCATGGACATTAAATCATTCATGAGGTCGTATTTGCTAGCAACCGAGGTAAACACCTTGCTCACCAGCTTGGCTTTTTCACTCACCTCAACTTCTTGGTAGCCGAAATCGGTATGGTTGGTCATGATTTATTGTAAATAGTAAGAATGTTGCAGGAGTATACTCAATTTTGCGTGTAATGGGTACGATAATATGTCTTGAATAAAATATCGCGAGCGATCAATTAAAAGGCTGGAGAATTTTCGCTTGTCAGCGCTCGATATTTCTGTAAAATGCCAGGGGACTTAAAAAATAATCTGCTGAATGAACGACTTACTCATGGAGACCACCTGATGGAATTAAGCCGCGCCCCATTGCTTTTTTTAATCACCGCCCTTATCGTTTTTATGTCTCAAACTTTTGCGGCACCTCGATGGTCTATCGAAGGCAAATTAACCAGTGAAGGCAAAGAATTTGGCATCAGCTATTATGGCGATGTCATCGAAACCGGTGTATCGGGTAGTGTGGATTTACAAGATGATAACTATGATGATAATTCGCATGTCTATGAACCCACGGTATTTTTTGGAATACATAAACCCATTGGTAAAGAATTTGAATTAACCGCAGGCTTGGATTACGGTCAAGAAATTGGTAAACGCCTCAATGAACGAATTGTTCGCGCTTATGCTATAGGCCCCTATATTGGCGTAAATTATTTTCTCAGTAAACAATTTGGCATCACTAGCTGGGTTAATCCGTATCGCTACAGCTACGAAAAACTGCGTGATGTCGCCGGGTTAATAACATTAACCAAACGCCAATTATTTTTTAAAGCCGGTGGGATTAGTATTGTTTATTTCTTTGCTTGAGTTGTAAAAATGATTAGTCACTTGCCTGGCCAACAGCTCAGGCTCGTTTGTAAATTAGCATGAATTTTATCGCTCAATGTTTGATATAAAATTGCTGTGGCACGATCAACCCCCATTAAATTATGAGCGGTAATCAAGCCATCGTAATAGTCCATTTTACGCGTGTTTTCTGTTTGGGAATAAAAATCAAACAATGATTGCGTAGTATTATTTTCAAACTCTATCGAATTGCGAGACGAAAATAGACAACTATAACTTTCTGATGACCGTTTACGGCAGAAAAATTGCTGATAATATTGACATATAACCCAGATAGGCTGGATGTTTATAATTGCAAATATTGCTGACTCTTTGTTAGAAACAGACATCTGAGACCTGTTAATAGTATCCAGATTGTCTTTGAATGTATCGAGAGTCATATTAAATAAATCACAACCCATGTTATGTAAAGCCTTCATTTGATCAAAATAATCAATTAAACAAAAAGAGATTAATTTTCTAATTCGTATTGAATTAGGTTGACCTTGAACGATAGTGAAGGGAGAGTACCATGGATCTTGGGGTAACGCTAAGAGCTTTGGTAAGTAATCATGAAAAAAGTTAAATCTATCAAGTTTTTGTTGCCGATCCAGCGTGTTAATTTTATCTGTTAGAATTTTTTCATTGAGTATTTGCGAAAAAAGAATTAAAAAGCAAATAACATTTTTTCTGTCAGTATGTAACATAGATCCCGAGAATTCTTTAATAGCGTGTTCTTTAGACTCAATAAACAAAGTTGCATTATTATTTGCATTGGGTTCGTTAGCGTCAATGAACAAAGGTCTTAAATTTATCTCATAGTAATATGCAATAAAATATGGAATTGATGTTTGATTAAATTTCTCATGCGCATGCGCTAAAACCTGTATTCTCTCATCTTCATTTCCAGCTTGTCTCACTGAAGCTAAAATGGTTTTTATGTCGTTAAGATTGACGGGGTAATAAAAGCCATCTAGAAATAATTCCATAAATCTATTAATGGAGGTTGATAGCGTAATTCCATTACTAGTCACCATAGATTTTAATTGTTCAATTAAAATTCTCATCGAATGATAAAATCCAATGTTAGGTAAAGCATAATTAAAATCTATTACGCTTACAGCGAATGGGTCATGAGTGATTAAAATATAATCCATATGGAATTCGCTATCTGGTAATTTTTCTAAAAGCAATTGAAAAAAGCCCAACAAAATTTCTGAAGGATTCACATGATTTTTTAAAGTCTTAAAAAAATTAATAACACCGTAACCAGGATATATATCAGCAGTGTCAACTTTAAAATCTCCTAAGTCCTTGTGCCTGCAGCAAATAATTTTACGACGACAGTACGTGTAAAATAATTGAAATTTATTATTCAGAGTGCTTGATAAAATGTTACTTAGATAGTGAAAATTATAAAGGTTTTTATACCTAGCAATAATCTCGTCTATTTTATTAGCAGGTAATTTCACAATTAAATTTCGAAATTTCTTGGCAATTAAATAGAGTATTTCAATTTTTTCAGGTTCACTTTCGGGGGCTATATTTAGCACCTCTTCCTTCTTAAGATTAAAAAATTTACCTATTTTTCTTAACTGATAGCTAATATCTGCTTTTTTTAAAGCAGGATGATCTTTAATCGTATTCTTATCGAGGATAATATGTCCAGGCAATATTGCTTGATCACGTACTTTTAGCATAAATTCTAAATCAGAAATCATACTATCTACTTGAAAGGAATTTAAGCTTAAATAGTAAGCGAAAAAACAAAGTAAATTATCAGTGAATTCTAAATCTCTTCGAGCATAAATGTTGCTTAAAAATTTTTGAATATCGGTATAATCTTGATGTTGATCATCATACGATTGCGAGAGGCCAAAGTCGATAATTTTAATTGCATAATTATCATTTTCACAGGTTACTAAAATATTTCTCGGATAAAAATCATTATGGAAAAAATGTAGTTTTTTATATTCACTTACAATGGCTAAAAGTAGCTTTATTATTTTTGCTTCAGTGAGAGCGTTATAGTTGTCTAAGAGGAATTTATCCAGAGGGATAGTCTTCTTGTAATAAGGAATGATAAATCCATAAGCATGATTATAGAACGATTGATTCTGCTGTTTGACAATAATTTGTAATGGATTTTCACATAATGAAGCGTAGTTATTCATAAAATTAGGATCGTATTGCTGCCAAAAACTTATTTCTTTTTGTATAGTTGTTTTTACAGCATAAGGATTTTGATAATCTCCTAGCGAGATTTTAATCAGAAAATTGTTTTCTTGATTTAAGGTTGGATCAGAGGTGGAAAATACCGCACCAAATCCCCCTTCTCCTAGGGCTTCATCGTTTATTTTGAAGGATAGATTTAATCCTGGTCGTGAAAAAATTTGATTAGGATCAATTACGAAAGAATATTTTTGTCTGTTATAAATTAATTTGATATTTGGCATGACGATTTATTTTTAATAAAAATTTAGCCACATAGCGTGACTTGAGTTTTTTGTTATAAGATGCGCTGGATTGTATATAAAATGCGCAAGAAGTGCAAAGGATTTATGGATCAAGCAACTGCGCTACATCTTTCGCAAAATAATTAATAATAAAATCTGCGCCCGCGCGCTTGATGGAAGTTAAGGTTTCTAACATCACGCGTGATTCATCGATCCAACCTTTTTCTGCCGCGGCTTTGATCATGGCAAATTCGCCACTGACTTGATACGCCCCCAAAGGGTACTCTGGAAAACGTTGTTTACAGCGATAAATAATATCTAAATAACTTAATGCCGGTTTTACCATTAGCATATCCGCACCTTCTTCAATATCCAAGGCCGCTTCTTTGAGTGCTTCGTTAGCGTTGGCATAATCCATTTGATAGGTTTGCCGATTTCCGCTTTTAGGGGATGATTCTGCGGCATCGCGAAATGGGCCGTAAAATCCTGAACAATATTTAATGGCGTAACTTAAAATCGGTAAGTGTGAATAATTTTCTGTATCCAAGGCCTGGCGAATGCTTTTTACCATGCCATCCATCATGCCACTCGGTGCTAACATATCACAGCCCGCGCGCGCCAAACTCACCACCTGTTGAGCCAAGAGATCTAATGTTTTATCGTTATCCACATCGTGATGTTGATCGAGCACACCGCAATGGCCATGATCGGTATATTCGCAGCAACAGACATCGGCGATAATTAATAAATTGGGCGCACAATCTTTGATACAACGAATGGCTTGTTGAATAATTCCATTGTCTTGAAAAGCTGCTGAACCAATGGCATCTTTCTGTTCAGGAATGCCGAAGAGAATGATCCCAGGGATATTTAAATTGACAATTTCAGAAATTTTTTCTGGAAGATAATCAAGGGTTAACTGAGCATGGCCTGGCATGCTGGCAATGGGAATTTGTTGCTGCCGTCCAGGGCGGATAAATAGGGGTAAAATCAAATCATGCGGTGTGAGAGTAGTTTCGCGGATTAAATCCCGCAACGCTTGTGTTCGGCGTAAGCGTCTGGGACGTTTTAATAATTGCTCGATTGCCATCGGTCTTTGCTCAGAGATAAGATATAATGCAATTATTTTATCAGGATTGTTTCACATGTTGGAAAATTTTTTCGTCGATCAGGAGTATCGTCATCGGCATCCTTCCGCAATGCCTTTCCCACTGTTAGCACAGCAACAAAGCTTTGCAGAGCATATCGAGATAATCAAGTCGTATATTAGCCAATCGCGCATCGATTTAACCAACAATCCCGCGCGCGAAATGATTATCACGGCGAATAGCAATTTTGAATATAAAAATTCGCGAGTGGCAGAACAATTACAACAAGGAAAAAAAATTCGGCGAGGTATTATTTTATTACATGGATTATTAGATTCGCCTTGCTTTTTACAAGATTTAGGCCATTTTTTTGCAGAATTGGGATTCTTGGCTCGCGGATTATTATTACCCGGTTGTGGTACTGTAAGTGCGGATTTATGGTATTGTACGGAAAAAATGTGGACTGAATATATTCGCCAGGTGGCTCAACAATTATTATTAACCTGCGATGAAATTTATTTATGTGGTATTTCAATTGGCTCAACTATTTCGCTATACACTCAAAGTATGATGCAAGATCCTCATATTAAAGGGTTAATTTTATTTGTTCCGGCGTTAAATTTAAACTATAAAAAAATAATTTTAAAAACTCGTTTTTTGTTAGGAAAACTCAATGCTCATTGGCAATGGGCGGAAACATCACCCTATATTAATCCGGTTAGCTATTTCAGTTATCCCATTAATGCTGCAGAAACCAGTTTTAATTTTATGGAACGAGTGCGTCTACAATTGGAATCGATAGCGCCATTGAATATTCCCATTTTTATGGCGCTCAGTGAACACGATGAAACGATTGATAATCAACCAGCCCTACAACAATTTCATAAACATGCCCATTTGAAAAGTAAACTTTTATATTATGCTACTAGCAACCCACGGTTTGCTGATCCACGGATTAAAATCATGGAATCGGTGTGTAAAAAGGAAAATATTATTTCCACTTCACACATTTCATTGACCGTTTCGCCCGAAAATTATTTTTTAGGCCGAGCCGATCGCTATCCGCGATTTAATCACTATTCGACAAGAGAGATAGGCAAAATTAAAGGTAATATTGTCAAAGGTGCTACTGTATTATGCGACAAAAGCCATAAAACCTGGTTACAGCGCGTAACTTACAACCCCTATTTTAACGATTTATTAACAGAGTTAGCCCAATTTGTTGAGTAAGTGATGGTTCAAAATCACCAATCCGGTCAAAAGATAGGCAAAACTGTTAAAGGGCATGTTGGCCGTTGAAATCATGATAAAATGCGAAATGTTGGTGAGCCACACTGACTGATTAACACGGAAAGTGGGCAGTGCGTCGCTGGAGTCTAAAAGATGGCTTACAGGGAATCGATAGTATATTTGTGCGAGATCGCTCAAAAACGTGTAAGCCCTTTAATAAAATGGGTCTTGGTGAAGTGATGTAACTCTTTGAAATATAATTAAAAATAGCTAATTTCAGTTTTTATGCTATGGTTTGTTTATTGTTTGTCCGTATTTGCTTGTTGCAGCTTCTAAGTGGTTTGCTAAAGTTAAAGGACTATCCAAGGATGGATAGGGTCCGAAAAAGGCCAACATGGATGGCAACAGGGATGTAGTTTTGGGCATGGATGCTCGGGGCAAGCCAGTAAAGGGTGGTGATTATAGCCACCCTTTTTTATTGGGCATAAAAAATTATTTCGTTGCTAAACTTTTCGAATCGAATTAATACGTTGATTTTCTGGTAAGATAAATTTGCCAAAGAATAAAAACTATAAAAAGACTAAACCACAGCAAACTCCATTCGGCAATCGATAAGCTTAAGAATCGCCATTTCACCACTGCGCAATCACCGGAGCCTAAAAAAATTAATTGGAGGGTATCGCCTAAGGGTAAATGTTGGATTAAATAATTAAAATCTGGACCGCACGATCCTACTGTACCGGGTGGTTGATGTTGTATCCACACTTGGCGAGCAGCAAAATAGATCCCGAATAAATTAATCAGTCCGGCGAGCAGGCAATAAATTTTCACGCCACGCGATTTCACGCGGTGAAGAAATGCGGCGAAAAAAATAATGGCGAGACCGATATAACATAAACGTTGCATCACGCAAAGTACGCAAGGTTTTAATCCAGCATGAAATTGTAAATAAGTTGCGAATCCTAGCAATCCGCAACTGATTAAAAACGCACATAAGAAATTTACACGAACAGAGTTCATTAGGCTTGAGTATCGATATTATCGTAGGTGTCGCCTAAATTGAGAACCAAGTTAATGGAGGCCAAACCATAACTCAGTTTCATGTGAGCATCTTTAGCGCGCGGTAATACTTGATCCCAGGCTAAACGTACAAAGGCATTTTGTTCTATTTCATATTGCGCAAATAAGCCATATTCAAACGCCAATTGCGAACGCGGCGAACGGTCGAGATTGTCGGAATATTGAATTCCGTTATCGATGCGGTATTGAACGTGCGCTAAACCTACGGAAGCGCCAATATCGATTAAACGATCGATGGGTAAAATGCCGACGAGATCGCCCACTAAGGTGCTATTGCGAATTTGTCCTTGGTTAAGAATTTTAACCGCGCCAAATTGCATGTACTGAAATTCAGCCGCAAGATTATCGTTGAACTGATAACCGATAAAGGCTTTCCCGCCCGTATTCCAATTATTCAAAGTAGGTGAATTTAAAAAACTAGAACTTTTAGCAGAATCGTGAGAACGCCCAATCCCGCCACCTAAAAACCATGTTCCAGCAAACGTTGGAACTACGAAACCTGCTAATACACAACTAAGAAAAAATTGATGAACTAAGCGCATTGATTAAATCCCCTTTAAACAAAATAAACCGCTGCAAAAATGAATGGTACTTATTTTTACTCAGAAGCTCAATCAAAAAATAGATAATACCGCCATGCGCGCGAATATTCCGTTGCGTGCCTGCTGTAAAATGACAGAGTGTGAACAATTGGCAATCTCGTCACTCATTTCAACGCCACGGTTTAACGGCCCAGGATGCATGATAAGCGCAGTTGGTTTTATTGATTTTAAATTATCGGCATTCAATCCATAATTTTGATGATAATGATTTATATCGAGGGCAATATCATCATTCATGCGTTCGTGTTGTAAACGGAGTGTCATGATAATATCGAGGGATTTTACTTGAGAGCGTAAATCATTGCTCACGGCAACACCATACTCTGCAAGATTTTCGGGAAGCAATTCATCGGGTGCAATTAAGCAAATATGATTAGCGCCTAATAATTTTAGTGCCAATAGAGTCGAGCGTGCGACGCGGGAATGTCGTATATCACCGACAATCGCAATCTTCAAATTGGAAAAATCCTGATGATATTGCCGAATGGTAAAAACGTCTAATAAAGCTTGGGTCGGATGTTCGTGGTGGCCATCGCCGGCGTTGATGAGATGAATGTTATCGGAAATCTGTTGGGCTAAATCATGTAACACATGGTTTTGTGGATGACGAATGACCATCTTGTTAATAGACATGGCTGCTAAATTATGAATGGTGTCGCGGAGAGATTCGCCTTTTTGAGTTGAAGAAATAGCAATATCTAAGTTAATGACTTCAGCGCCTAATTTTTTAGCGGCAATTTCAAACGAGCAGCGTGTGCGCGTACTATTTTCAAAAAATAAATTGGCAAGATAATCAAATTGCAATTGTTGATAATAGACGGTAGGTGAGTTATTTGCGTAAAATTGCGCGCGTTCCAGTAAGTCTAATAAATCTTCTTTTTTTAAGGTCGCTATATCGAGTAAATGTTGTAATTTACCTCGAGGAGAATATTGCACTGACTTATTCATGAGATCTCCATTGCTGCAAAAAACTCTCTAAAATTAATTTAGCACTAAGTTGATCGACTGCGGATTTCACAAACGGTTTGTTCGATTTTTTGATTTCTGTTCGCGCCGCGAACGAACTCAATTTTTCGTCTATTTCAAATACTTGCCAAGAATAACGTTGGCGTAATTGCTCAGCAAATTGTAAAGCTTTATGCGTAATCGCCGTTTTTTGATTATCCATGTCGTAGGGAATGCCCACAACAGCAGCAATAGGCTTCCATTGTTGAATGAGTTGATCGAGTTTATCCCAGGCCGGAGTTCCTTGATTGGCAGGGATGACCGTAAGAATGCTGGCCGTTGCGGTAATGAGTTGACCAGTTGCGACACCAATGCGTTTTTCACCAAAATCAAAACCAAAAAAAGTGCCAGATAGTTTCATTAACAATGGCCTGTTTGCCAAGATAAATGGCTTAAATTGATGCCTAATTTTGCAATTGCGGCTTGATAGCGTTTGCCAAACGGTTGTTTAAAAATAATTGAATCATCTGCAGGCACACTCAGCCAAGAGTTTTGCATAATTTCTTTTTCCAGTTGACCCGCGGTCCATCCAGAATACCCTAATGAAACCAAATGATTGGGTGGGCCATTCCCTTCGGCAATAGATTGTAAAATATCTTTCGATGTGGTTAAGGCCAGAGTATCCGACATTTTCAGCGTCGATTGCCAAGTGAAAGTGTCGTAGTGATGAAGAATAAATCCTTGTTCTTTACTAACAGGACCGCCTGCGAGAATGGGAGAGCTTGCTACATGAGATAGTTCGCTCTTAATCGACATTTGTTCAAGAATATCGCCTAAACAAATCGCCATCGGGCGATTAAGAATAATCCCCATTGCGCCTTCTTCGTTGTGATCGCATACGTAAATCACCGTACCGGAAAAGGTGGGATCCGCCAGGTTGGGCATAGCGATAAGAACTTGATTGGTTAAATAATTAGAGTTGCTCATACGGTTAAGATTACGGTATTTTGTTGTGCTTTCGTTAAATTTTATCATGTTACTACTATTGTTTTCATTGGAATACTGTAGAATAACCCAAATATTTTTTGGATGTTTATTCGCAGCAGCGGTTAGGAGAATATTACTATGATTAGCGACGATTGTGTATCATCAATTAAGATCCATGTGGATTTAAATCGAGATGAACTGTGCGAATTTGCGCTGCAACGCCAAGAAGGAGTCTTGGCTGCCAATGGTGCTTTTACGGCGTATACCGGTAAACGCACTGGACGTTCACCTAAAGATCGTTTCATCGTCAACGATGCCATAACTCGCGATACAGTTGCTTGGGGCGAAATTAATCAACCGATTGCGCCCGAAGTATTTGCGGCGTTATGGAATAAAGTCGAGGCCTATCTCGTCGAACGCGAACATTTTATCTCTCATTTGCGTGTGGGCGCTTCTCCAGATTATTTTATTCCAATTAAAGTGATCACCGAATTAGCCTGGCATAATTTATTTGCTCGAAATTTATTTATCACACCTGACAATAATTATTGCGGTCATCAACAACCATGGACAATTTTAAGTGCTCCTAATTTTAAAGTAATCCCTGAACGGGATGGTACCCCAAGCGATGGTACGGTGATGTTTAATTTTAGTGAACGCAAAGTATTACTAGCCGGCATGCTCTACGCCGGCGAATTAAAAAAAGCCATGTTTTCAGTGATGAATTTTTTAATGCCAGAACACCAAATTTTACCCATGCATTGCGCGGCTAATGCCAGCAAAACAGGTGACGTTGCGTTATTTTTTGGTTTATCCGGCACTGGAAAAACCACTTTATCTTCCGATCCCGATCGCTTTTTAATCGGCGACGATGAACATGGTTGGCACAGTAGTGGGGTATTTAATTTTGAAGGTGGCTGTTATGCGAAATGCATTAACCTATCGCAAAAAAGTGAGCCCTTAATTTGGGATGCCATTCGCCACGGCACTATTTTAGAAAATGTCGCTTTAGATCCTGTGACCTTTGTTCCCAATTACGACGATGATAAATTTACTCAAAATACGCGTGCTGCGTATCCGCGTGAATACATTCCTCAACGCGTGCCCAATAATATGGGGCGCGAACCCAGTGCCGTTTTATTTTTAACTTGCGATTTATACGGTGTACTACCTCCGGTTGCGCGGTTAAATCCCATGCAAGCGGCTTATTATTTTTTAAGTGGTTACACGGCATTAGTGGGTAGCACGGAAGTGGGTAGTGGTGGTGGAATTAAACCCACCTTTAGCACGTGTTTTGGTGCGCCATTCTTTCCTCGCCCGCCCTATGTTTATGCCGATTTACTCATGAAGCGTATCACGGAATCGGGTGCAGAAGTTTATTTGGTTAACACTGGCTGGACGGGTGGTGCGTATGGTGAAGGTGGACAACGGTTTGCTATTCCAGCCACACGCAAAGTGGTGAGTGCAATTGTCGAAGGTAAATTGCGTAACGCCACTTTTACAACAATGCCAGGATTTAACTTTGCCATTCCAACTGCCGTCGAAGGCCTCGACACGACGATTTTAAATCCTCGTAATACCTGGCAAGATCCACAAAAATTTGATGAAACCGTGAAAATTTTAATTCAAAAATTCCGCGAAAATTTCAAAAAATTTAAAGTCAGTGAAGATATTCTTAATGCAGGACCGCAGTTAGATGGATTAATGTAAAAACTCAAAACCATGGAATTTTAAGTGAGGCGCCGAGTTCAAAATGTGAGGGAGTGTATCTTGGATACACGATTGAGCAACTTTACTCGGCAATAGAGCCCAAAATTCAGCATGGTAAGTATATCGCCAATAAGGATGCAGAAACCCAATTGTGATCAGTCTCTTTTTTGCAGGCTTAATATTGTCTAATTAAACTGCTCTTTATTCGCCGCTTTTTCATGGGCTGCTTCGCGAGTAATTAATTTTTTGGCTAATAAATTTTGCAAACATTGATCCAAAGTTTGCATGCCAATTGAAGCACCCGTTTGAATGGCCGAATACATTTGCGCTACCTTATCTTCGCGAATTAAATTTCGGATTGCGGGAGTGCAAATCATAATTTCGTGCGCCGCGACACGTCCACCGCCAATTTTTTTCAACAAGGTTTGCGCAATCACACCTTGCAAAGATTCCGATAACATCGATCGCACCATAGCTTTTTCCGCCGCCGGAAATACGTCAACGACACGATTAATTGTTTTCGCTGCTGAAGTCGTGTGTAAGGTACCAAAGACTAAGTGACCTGTTTCGGCTGCGGTTAAGGCTAAACGGATGGTTTCTAAATCGCGCATTTCACCCACTAAAATACAATCGGGATCTTCACGCAACGCCGAGCGCAAGGCTTCGGTAAACCCATGCGTATCGCGATGAACTTCGCGCTGGTTGATTAACGATTTTTTACTTTGATGAACAAATTCAATGGGATCTTCGATAGTTAAGATATGATCGTGTTTATTAGAATTGACATAATCAATCATGCCTGCCAGCGTAGTACTTTTACCTGAACCCGTGGGACCTGTGACTAATACTAAGCCACGGGGTAATAACGACAGCGAACGAAAACATTCCGGGGCATTGAGTTTTTCCAGAGAAATAATTTCTGAAGGAATGGTTCGCAATACGGCGGCAGCACCGCGATCTTGATTAAATGCATTTACCCGAAAACGCGCTAAGCCTTTTACTTCGAAAGAAAAATCGGTTTCCAGTCGTTCTTCGTATTCTTTCTTTTGTTTGTCGCTCATGATTTGCTCAATCAGCGCTAACACCCCTTCATGATCGAGGGGCGGCACATCAATGCGGCGTAATTCGCCATCGACACGCACTAAAGGGGGTAATCCCGCAGAAATATGTAAATCCGATGCTTTATTCTCTACACTAAAGACGAGTAACTCGTTAATATTCATTTAACTTCCCCCAGAAAAAGAATAGAGTGATTACATGGACAAAATCCAAGCGAATATTAACAGTATAGACCAAAGAATTAAGAATGCGGAAAAAGCCTATCATCGTGCTCAAGGAACGGTAAAATTATTAGCGGTAACAAAAAGCCAATCGGTTCATCAGCTAAAAACGGCGTTAAATTGTGGTTTAACGGCATTTGGCGAAAATTATTTACGCGAAGCCTTAGTTAAAATTTCTGCACTACGAGGTTTAGGAATTGAATGGCATTTTATTGGCGAAGTGCAAAGCAACAAAACACGCTATTTAGCGGAAAATTTTGCCTGGGTGCAAACCGTCACGCATAAAAAACAGGCGCAGCGTTTAAATAATCAACGGCCACTTAATTTGCCGCGATTAAATATTTGTGTGCAAGTTCATTTAGGTAATGATGTCAATAAAGGAGGTGTTCTTCTGCATGAAATTGAGGATCTCGTTGCTGACATTCAAACCTTTCCACGGTTGCATTGTCGAGGATTAATGGCTATTTTACCGCAATGTGAAAATTTTGCTGAACAATACGATTTATTTTTACCGTTACAGGAAAAATTTAAGGCATTACAACACGCATTCACTTTGGATACCTTATCAATGGGTATGAGCAATGATTTAGAAGCTGCGATTGCAGCGGGTTCGACCTTAGTTAGAATTGGTCAAGGAATTTTTGGTGCGCGTTAAGAGAGGAAAAATTATGTTACATCCCAATATTGCCTTTATTGGCGCTGGAAATATGGGCAGCAGTTTAATTGGTGGCTTGCACGCCGATGGTTATGATCCGCAACGTATTTATGCCAGTAATTCTGATCCAAAAATATTAGAACATTTAAAACAACGTTTGGGTATTCATGTCACGGCAGATAATGCAGAAGCGGTGTCGCATGCGGATGTTATTGTGCTGGCAATAAAACCCCAAGTCATGAAAAATGTCGTGGAAGAAATTAAAGAAATTGTTACCCAGAAAAATAAATGTGTATTAATTTCAATTGCCGCAGGCATACGCATTCAGGCAATTGAGCAATGGTTAGGATGCAACCTGCCGATTGTGCGTTGCATGCCTAATACACCGGCCTTATGTCAAAGTGGTGCGACAGCATTATTTGCCAATGAGTTAGTCAGTCCTCAACAAAAAAATCTCGCAGAATCTATTTTACGATCAGTGGGGATCGTGGCTTGGCTTGCCGAAGAACATTTATTAGATGTCATAACGGCATTATCCGGCAGTGGCCCTGCTTATTTTTTTTATTTAATGGAATGCATGCAAGAAGCGGCAATTAATTTGGGCATTGCGCCTGAGATTGCCAAGTTGTTTACATTGCAAACTGGTTTTGGCGCGTGCAAAATGGCGTTAGAAAGTGATGTGGCATTACCGGAATTGCGCAAGCGAGTGACGTCTCACGGAGGTACCACCGAAAAAGCCTTACAAGTTTTTGTCGAGCACGATTTTTCAACGACCATTAAAACAGCAATTCAACAAGCCAGTCTGCGTGCGCAAGAATTAGCAGATTTATTTCAACAATAAACAGGAGAATAAAATGGGACCCTATTTTCAACAAGCATTTATGTTTTTAATTAATACCATTTTTATGTTTTGCATGTTGCCTGTTTTTTTGCGTTTAATTTTGCAAAAAATTGGAGCCGATTTTTATAATCCACTTTCGCAACTTTGTATTAAATTAACCGATCCATTAGTAAAACCCTTGCGAAAACTATTTCCTGGATTTTATGGATTTGATTTAGCCATCGTTGCGCTATTAATTTTACTCGAAGTGTTAAAATTAATAATAAGCTGTTTCGTATTATTGGCTTGGCCTAATATCGGTGGCCTTTTAATTTGGGCCGCGGGGGATTTAATTGGATTTATTATTCAATTTTATTTTTTTGTGATCATCATTCAAGCAGTTTTTTCTTGGATTAATCAACGTAATTACTCAGCATTAAGTATTATTTTATATAAAATAACCGAACCTCTTATGCGTCCTATTCGACGTATTCTTCCGCCAATTTCTGGGATCGATTTATCGCCCATTCCTGTGATGATGGTGTTAGGGGTATTACACATACTCGTGGCGACACCGTTAACGAATTATGGACTATACATGGCGTTAAGCTAGATTAAATTTTGGTAAAATCAATTGTGACTATTCAGGATGAAAAAGATAATTTAGAAATGACGTTATCCGAACAAATCGAGTTGCTTTGTATGTAATTCGTATTTTTTTATTAAAAATATCGAATTATTTTTATAAAAACATTGGCTCTTGAAAATTGATGTGGCATAATTGCGTAACTTCTGCAGTACCACGCACGTTGTGCTGTATGAGTTCGAACTATTCAATTAGGCGATAACCCCAACATTTTCTGTGGGTAGCAGAAGTGGGTTTAAAAAATTTTTTATTTTTGAGGAAGGGAACATAATTATGTTAAAGAAAATTGCATTATTTAGCGTTGCAGCTGGCTTAGCCGTTGCTTCTTCTGCAGCATTAGCAGCTGCTGGTGGTCTTTATGTCGGTGCTGGCGTTGGTTACCAAACGTTAGCTAACAAAATCACCGGTACTGATACAACAAACGCTGTTACAACTTCTCACGTTATGACATTGCAAGGTGATGGCGCTTTAGGAACACTTTTTGTGGGTTATGGCTTTTGCTTAAGCAATAACTTATGGTTAGGTGTTGAATTAAACGGCCAAATGTCCGGTGCGAAAATTACTAACACTCTTAACGATACCACGAATACTGTTAGTGATACTTTTGAACAAAAAGCTAGAGCTGCTTGGGGTGTAGATTTCCGTCCAGGTTACTTCGTAACTCCAAATACCAAAGCATATGCAGTGTTAGGTTGGCAACAAACTCGTTACAAAACAACTGAAACTGAAACAGTTGCTGGTGTAGCTACTACAGCTAACGACAACTACAAACGTAATGGTTTCCGTTACGGTGGTGGTATGGAAGTTAACTTAACCAACCAATTAGGTTTACGTGCTGAATGGACACAAGTTCGCAATAAAAGCAGAACTGTACCAAACACAGCTTTAAACCAAACATTAACATTTAAAAACACCAATGATCAATTCTTAGTAAGCGCTGTTTACACAATCGGCGATGTTGCTAACATTGGCGGCGGTTTAAATTCTTTAGGTTAATTTAACCTTAAAGTAAAAAAGCCCGAGTTTCATCTCGGGCTTTTTTTTATATAAATTCAATTTCTTTCTTTCCAATACCTCTTCCCACTAAGAGCCTGTTCAAAATCTCCAAGCCTGAGTCAGAAAGCGTCAATTTTTTGAGCACCGGAGCACAGAAAATCGGCAGTTTATGACCAAGATTGGAGATTTTGAACAGACTCTAAGGGCGGGCAGTAATAAACCTTTGGACAGGCTCTTAGATTAAGGCTGATCAACGCCAAATCCCACCTGTCGATTAAGCTACCCTCTCTCTGACACTGAACTTTGCGAAAAAAATAAAATGTAAGAGGCGGGATAATCTAGGATCAAAAAAAATTTGTATTTTCGTTGCCGAGAGATTTTAGTAAAAGGATTTGAAAACGCGATAGTTTTAAATCTCGTGAATCTTCCCGCGCGAGCATATCAAATCGGATCAATTTTCCGGTATTTCACTTTGTTTAATATGGGCTACGCTCATAAGTCGATTGTAGTTAAGAATAGAATTTGCTTTAATACGATCAATCACATCACTCATTAAAGGGATCATCATGAGTAATATTTTCGAGGACGCACTTTCTCGCTTAGATACCGCTTTTCAATACGCGAATATCGATCAAGAAGCATTAGAACGCTTAAAACATCCGAAAGCGGCATTAGAAGTTTCGATCCCCGTGCGCATGGACGATGGATCGCTGCAAGTTTTCACGGGTTATCGCGTGCGCTACGATGATACGCGCGGTCCCACCAAAGGCGGTATTCGTTTTCATCCCAATGTCAGTTTAGAAGAAGTGAAAGCGTTAGCGTTGTGGATGACGTTTAAATGTGCGGTGGTTGGCATTCCTTATGGGGGCGGTAAAGGTGGGGTGATTGTCGATCCGAAACAATTATCCAAAATGGAATTAGAACGTTTAAGCCGCGGTTTTATTATGCAGATTGTCGATTTTATTGGCCCCGATACCGATATTCCTGCGCCCGATGTTTATACCAATGCCATGATCATGGGTTGGATGATGGATGAATATTCAAAAATTCAACGCCATTATTCGCCTGCCGTCATCACTGGAAAGCCCATTCCGTTAGGTGGAAGCCTAGGGCGTGAAGATGCCACAGGTCGCGGCGCTTATTATTGCATTAAAGAATTTTGTGCCAAACGTGGGATTGATCCTAAACACATCAAAGTGGCCGTGCAAGGTTTTGGCAACGCCGGACAAGTCATCGCCGAATTATTGCATAAAGACGGTTTTCGCATTGTCGCCGTCAGCGATTCCCAAGGGGGCATTTATAGTCCGAACGGATTTGATGTGCCGAGTCTCATCCAAAATAAAAATGCCACGCGTAAAATCCGTGCGGTTTATTGTAATGGCTCCGTCTGCGAAGATGTTCACGCCGAGCACGTGAGTAATGAAGAACTGTTAGAACTGGATGTCGATTTTTTAATTCCCGCAGCGCTTGAAAACCAAATCACCAAAGACAATGCTCATCGTATTAAAGCAAACGTAGTTGTTGAAATTGCCAATGGCCCCACCACGCCAGAAGCCGATGAAATTCTGCGTCAAAAAAATATTTTAGTCATGCCAGATATTCTTGCTAATGCCGGTGGCGTGACCGTGAGTTATTTTGAATGGGTGCAAAATCGCGCGGGTTATTATTGGGATGTGGATGAAATTCACGACAAACTGCAAAAAATCATGTCACGCGAATTTCATAATATTTATAATTTAATGGAACAACATCAGTGCGACATGCGCACCGCGGCGTATGTTCATTCACTCAATCGCATTGGCCATGCTATCAGCGCCAAAGGCACGCGCAATTTTTTTCGTAAAGAGGAATGAGGGGGGTAAATAAGATTGGGTGAGGTTTGAGTACTCTATTGTGTTAGAGTAATTTTTTTTCCTTTAATACTTTTAAAAACGTCAGTTGATCTTTTAGTATGTGTATTACTTTCGGAGTATTTTTGAATCTCTGAGAATTGAATATCTTTTCGATCTGAAAATACGTATTTTTTCGCAAAAGTACTACGGAAAAATGTAGGAACCCATTTGTTTTTGCATTGATTTTTATATTCCTCTTTAAATTTTGAAACTAATTGGTCATTAATTAGTTTTTCTGCTTGAGCAATAATTTCTTCATTTTCTTTATCTGAATATATAAATTTAATATTATTAGTCTTATTTTTTTTAAAATTGTGGAATTCGTTAACAAAATCATCATGATTATTGATTAGGCTGATTAAATCTTCTGTTTTTTTTGTATTTAAATGCGTTATAAATTTTTCTAAAAGTAAAGATAGGCGTTCTTCAATAAGCATATTTGTAAAACCAATTAGCCCCATGTCCTCTATAATTTGTTCACTTAATTTAATAGTTTGAGTTAAAAATTGTCTTATACTATTCTTATTACCATTTAATGTGTTAATTAACTCAAGTGCTGTCGATTTAATTGTATCAATTATTTTTGTCTGCTCAGGGCATTCCACAAATTGAATATAGTCGCGCAGAATGTTTGTAATGTTGTGGATCGCATCTTCTAAGCTTATTCTTTTCGTGCTATCACGATTTCGCATTTGTTTTACGAGGTTAAGGATAGCAAGTAACTGTTGTTTAGAAAATTCTTCGTACAACTCTTGAGTGATAGTCTCTCTTTCCTTTGCTATCGCTGATTCTTGTTCAGCATTCGCCTTTGATTGCGCCTCTCGTCTCTCATCTTGTGTATTTTGAGGATTAGATTGCACAACTCGGGGAATTGCATTCCCAGATTCTAACTGAGCTGATTTTACCGCTGATAATTTTCTTAACGCATCGCGATTTCTTTGCCTAAAGACTTGTCGACTGGCTGAGGCTTCATAGTGGATCTGCCCACAATGATTAATATTTGCTTCAGTAATATTGGTATGGTTAAATGCGAGCATTTCAACAATAAAACTGGCGGAATAAATATCTTCTTCTTCTGTTAAGAATTCTGCTGAGGGATTTCTATATTCTTTTGTCGATAATAAGAAGTAAGCAGCATTCGGTATTTCATTAGCCTCATTAGGCTTACGGACACTAGCGCCGGCAAAATCAATCACCGTAGTGATGAGCGTTTCTGGATCAAACATGACATTTTCAGGTTTGAGATCCCCGTGTAAGATGGCAGGAGTGCGTTTATGACCTTGATGCAATTCTTGTAAACGCAATAAAAATCCCAGAATGCCTTCAAGTCGTTGTGACCAAGTCAGAGTAAGGTTTTCATCAGTAGCGATTTCAAAGATATCTTTGCCGGGTGCTCTCGGCATGATGATATAAGCATAATTATTATCTCCTAAGGCATGAAGATAATAATCGTGTCCTAATTTTGTTAAATTCGCTATTTCTAATTTTGCAATTGCGCGTGATTCACGAGTTGAAATTGCTGATGTTTTAATAACTAAGCTCTCATCATTACTAATTTCACCCGTTGCAGCATTTACTGAATAAATGGGTGATACGGAACCGCATGATCCCCTATTGAGTATAGTATTTTCTTTTGTAATATAATAATTTCTAGGTTTAGAAGAATCATCATCATTTTGTACGCAAAACAATGTATACGATTTATTAGCTTGTTCAAACTTGATCAAAGAATAAGGTTGCGAAGTCGGTGACTCTTTAATTCGCTTGAGAATATCTTCAGGAAGATTCGACAACATACCACAAGTACTTGATTATAATTTTAATATCACATATCTTATCCTATTGTCAACACATGCACAATACTCTATTATCACAATAAAAAATGCCTATTTTACAAAAGGGTATCTCATGCCTAAGTTAGCGATACTGCCTGAATCACCTTACTATCATCCAAAGGCTCAACACTATAGTCTCGAATTAGGTTTGCCGGTTGTTAGCCATAAATCCGCAGACTATGATTATTATTTAACGGTTGGCGAACGCTTAGCGCTTGCCGATAATGAAAAAAATACCAAATCTTTCACCGTGCAATGGGATCGAAAACTCATTCAACAACGTATTCATCAGCAAGGAAAAAAACAATTAATCGCGCGTGCCTGTGGTTTGCATAAAATGGCTCATCCCAGTATTTTAGATGCCACCGCCGGCTTTGCTCAAGATGCTTTTCTCCTCGCAAATTTAGGTGCTAAGCTCACCTTATTAGAACGCTCACCCATATTAGCCCTGTTGATTGCCGATGCCATTCATCACCTAGACGATGACGATATTAAACAACGATTTCATTTTATTCCAGGCGATAGTTTGCAATTTTTGCAAACCACACCCACAGCGTTTGATGTGATTTATCTCGATCCCATGTATCCGCATCGTGCCAAATCCGCGCTGAATAAAAAATCCATGCGCCTCTTAAGACACTTAGTCGGTGACGATACCGATGCTGAACACTTATTAGCAGCCGCGCTACCAGTTGCCCGTTCTCGCGTGGTTGTCAAATTACCTCGCTTAGCCAAACCCTTAGGTTTAGAAACCCCCAGCTTCAGTTTAAGCGGTAGCGCTATTCGTTATGATGTTTATGATCGAGCGGGGGCTACTACAGTGAATGGATCACACTGACTACGTCCTGATCGTTCACCTGGTAGCGTTCTTTTAAGGCGTTTTGCATGGCCTCGTAAATATTAGCACACGTGTCTCGTGTTTCTCCGCGATTGGGATCAAGCCATGCACAGTGATTATCGTTTAATTGCACATAAGCCCACGCATGCGGATGCTGTTTGGTTTTTACATTAATGATGGCATAAGGGATTTGTTTTAATAGGCGAGTTAATTGCTGTTTGCGGATCACGTGAGTGTGTGGATGAAATCCTGCCCGAATAAACCCCACTGCATTCGGATCATCTCCTCGTTTAGCCAGCAGAATTTCATACCTTAACATCATTTTTACTGAAGATAAAAATGAAGGGTCACTCCAACTGGAATACTGTTTGGTTAACACTAAATAAAGATACGCATTACAGATGGAATTGCAAATGCCATCCTTTAACGGCAGATGATGTCTTTTCGCAAAGTCTTTTTGTGAAAAATGAAAAAAACTGGCTGAGTAGCCCGTAGGGGGAAACTGTATATACATCGCTATTATTCTTAGAGTTATCGTTGAGCAGGATTGTATAATGTGCAAAATTAATGTGCAATCATTTCTACCTTAAACGGTATCCAATTTATTCTGGTCGACTTTCAGAAACAGCATCTTATTGATTTTTTGAATATATCTGTTATATTTTACGGAATGTATTCCGAAATTTCGACCAAAATTAGGAGTTAACTCCGAAATGACTGCTTTCAACCGTTATTTAACACTTGATTTACCGCAGGGGCAATCCGCTTTTTTATGGGGTGCCCGTAAAACCGGCAAGTCGTTCTTTTTAAAGCACTCTTTCCCGCAGAGTCAGTATTATGATTTATTAAAAACGGAGGAGTACTGGCGTTTTTTAAATGAGCCTCAAACATTACGTGCCGAAATATTAGCGCTACCGCCAGAAAAACAACGTTATCCGATTATTATCGATGAAGTTCAAAAAATTCCGCAACTTTTAAATGAAGTTCATTGGCTGATTGAAAATAGTAATGCTTATTTTATATTGTGTGGCTCGAGTGCTAGAAAATTAAAAAAAGAAGGTGCCAATATGCTGGGGGGCAGAGCATGGCGATATGAATTTTATCCTTTAGTGTATCCAGAAATTCCAAATTTTGATTTACTACGCGCACTGAATCAAGGGTTAATTCCATCACATTATTTAGCAACACATTGGCATAAAACGATTAAATCTTATATCTACGACTATTTAACCGAAGAGATTAAAGCTGAGGGTTTAACTCGTAATCTAACCGCATTTTCTAGATTTTTAGAACTGGCCGCCTATTCAAATGGAGAAATTATTAATTTTAGCAATATTGCTCGAGATTGTGGAATCGATAGCAAAACGGTTAAAGAGTATTACCACATATTGGAAGATACGCTTTTAGGCTACTTTCTACAGCCTTATTTTCATCGTAAAAAGCGTGATCATATTCCAGTAAAAACACCTAAATTTTATTTATTTGATGTGGGTGTAGTCAATGGTCTATGTAAAAGAAAAATCATGGAGCTTAAGGGAGCACAAGCGGGTGCTATGTTCGAGCATTATATTTTTAACGAAATTCTAGCTTATCGCGGTTTAAATGATTTAGATTTTACAATTAATTATTGGCGGACCCAAACAGGACAAGAAGTTGATTTTATTCTTGATGATGGCGAAATCGCTATTGAAGTAAAAATAGCTGAAAGCATCCATAAGACAGATTTAAATGGTTTATTAGCATTCTATGACTATGCAAAACCTAAACGATCGATAGTCGTTTGTAATGTACCTAAACCTCAAAAATTAATTCTCGATGAGAAGCTGCAAATTGATATTCTGCCGTGGGAAATATTTTTAAATAATCTATGGGATAAAACAATTATTTAATGCATCTGTTGCTTAAGTCTACCTGCAAGTCTGCTAATCACTTTGCCGCGTACTCAAGCGTGAATAATGAATAAACCAATAAATCGCAACCGTCACAATTCCACCTAATAAGGTCGCAAATGACCAGGTGACAGCACCCACGAGAGCAGGGCGGCGGCCAATTTTATGCATTTGACCTGCATCTCGAGCCACGGCTCCAGCAAATAGTACATGTAAAATAGCATTCACTATCATTAACATCATTTGCAAATTCGGTATCTGGGCGCTGACATTTTGCAGAAACTCATTCATGAAAAACCTCCATCGTATTAGAATTGTCGGCAAGCAAAATACACGCTATTATCCACAGAAATAGCTGAGGATGAAACTCCATGCGCTCAATTGCTGATATTCAAATTCCCCAAGTGCAAGTCGCCTTAAGCGGCCCGTTGCGAATACTCGAACAACATATTCAACAGCATCAAGTAAGCATCGAAGCGTGGCTGCGCCAGCAATGGCTGCAAACTCCAGCTCCGATTAACTGCTCTGTCGATTTACGCAATGCTGGATTTAAATTAGCACCGATTGACACTAATTTATTTCCTGCAGGTTTTAATAATTTAAATCCCGATTTTTTGCCGCTGGCAATTCAAGCTGCGCAAATGACCTTATGTAACAATTGCCCGGGTGCGGTGCGCGTATTAATTATTCCTGAAAATCATACTCGCAATATATTTTATTTTGAAAGTTTAGCTACCTTGCAAGAAATTATTTTTAAAGCAGGCTTTGAAGTTAAAATCGGATCATTATTACCCGAGTTAACAGAGCCTAAGAATTTTGAATTGCCTTCTGGACGTATTATTGAATTAAATCCCATTCAAAGAATCAACGACAAAGTTGTGATTGAAGGCTTTGAACCGTGTTTAATTTTAATTAATAACGATTTTTCCGATGGCGTGCCAGAAATATTAAAAAACATTTCCCAACGTATTCGCCCACCTTTGCATGTGGGATGGTCAAGCCGTTTAAAGTCTCAACATTTTGCTTTTTATGATCAAGTTGTGAATGAGTTCGCGGATTTAATTGATATTGATCCTTGGTTAATTAATCCTTTATTTAATAATTGTGGCGAAGTGGATTTTAAAAATGGTGCAGGCGAAGACTGCTTAATCAGTAATGCAGAACAACTTTTTGCCAAGATAAAACGTAAATATCAAGAATACGATATTCAAGAAAAACCGTTCATTGTGGTAAAGGCCGATGCCGGTACCTATGGCATGGGCATTATGATGATTGATTCCATTGAACAATTACAAAATTTAAATCGTAAACAACGCAGTAATATGATTAAATCGAAAGGCAATACCGATATTCGCAAAGTTATTTTGCAAGAAGGTGTTCACACTTTTGAAACTTGGGGCGAACATAAATATACGGCAGAACCGGTAGTTTATATGTTAGGTCAACATGTGATTGGCGGATTTTATCGCGTACACTCACAACGCGGCATGAGTGAAAATTTAAATTCACCTGGAATGCATTTTGAACGATTGGCTTTTTCGCAATGTTGTAATAATCCCTGTGCCGATGAAAAATCCAAACACTTTTATACTTATGGCGTGATCGCAAGACTCGCCTTAGCCGCTGCGGCACGTGAATTGGTGAAAAAACCATGATTAAAACATTAGGCATGGTAATGGATCCCATTCAATCCATTCACCCTGAAAAAGATAGTTCACTGGCGATGCTGCTGGCAGCGCAAGAACGTGGAATAAATTTATTTTATTTCACCCAAGATGATTTATTCATTCATAACAACCGCACCTTCGGACACGCTAAAATTATCGCAGTAAAAAATAATCCGCAACAGTGGTTCACGATTCAAAAAACTCAAACGCTGGCACTGGACGAATTAGATGTCGTATTGTTGCGTAAAGATCCGCCGGTAAATTTAGAATATATTTATTTAACTCAACTGCTCGATTTAGTGAATTACACGGGTGGCCGAGTGATTAATAAACCCAGTAGTGTATTAATTGCCAATGAAAAACTATTTATTACGCAATTTCCACAGTGTATTCCAGAAACCTTAGTCACTCGCAATCGTGAAATTATGGAAGATTTTATCCACAACCAACAGGATATTATTGTTAAACCGCTCGATAGCATGGGTGGTCGTGGAATTTTTCGCGTTCGCCAGGATGATGTAAATCGAAATTCTATTTTAGAAACGATTACCCAACAATTTACTCGTACCATTATGTTGCAACGATTTTTACCCGCAGTAAGCCAAGGTGATAAACGAATTTTACTCATTCAGGGAAAACCTATTCCCTATGCCTTAGCAAGAATTCCCAAAGCGCAGGAAACGCGTGCTAATTTAGCGGCTGGTGGTCGCGGTGAAGGCCGTGAACTCACGCCACGCGATTATTTTTTATGTGAACAAATTGGTTCGCGGTTGGTGAAATTAGGTTTAGACTTTGTGGGCATTGATGTCATTGGCGACTACATTACTGAGATCAATGTCACGAGTCCCACTTGTATTCGGGAATTAAATCACTTATATCAACTCGATATTGCTGGGCAATTTATCGAAAGTTTAGGATGAGCATGAAAAAATATACCATTGCACCCTCGATATTATCAGCAGATTTAGCCCGCCTTGGTGAAGAAGTTCAAGCGGCCTTGGATGCTGGCGCTGATCAAATTCATATTGATGTGATGGATAATCATTACGTGCCTAATTTAACATTTGGTCCACCAATATGTCGCGCGTTACGTGATTATGGCATTCAAGCGCCACTCGATGTGCATTTAATGGTGGAACCTGTCGATAATTTAATTGAACAATTTGCTAATGCAGGCGCCAGTGCGATAAGTTTTCATCCCGAAGCTTCCAAACATGTCGATCGTTCTTTGCAATTAATTCATTCATTGAATATAAAAGCAGGATTAGCGTTAAATCCTGCAACGAGTTTAGACTGTCTTGATCATCTCTGGGATAAATTAAATTTTATTTTAATTATGTCGGTAAATCCGGGTTTTGGTGGGCAAACTTTTATTCCAGCCATGCTCGAAAAAATAAAATTGTTGCACGAAAAAATTCTGATAAAAAATAAAAAAATTGAAATTGCCGTAGATGGCGGCATTAAAATCGATAATATCAAACAAATTGCCGCGGCGGGTGCTACTACATTTATTGTGGGATCGGCTTTCTTTAATACACCATCCTATTCTGCAACTCTGCAAGCTTTACTCGATCAATTGCCAGATTAACTCATTGCAGCTTAGGTCTTTGATTTTAGAACACTAGAGTACAATGCAGGATGCGATTAATCAGAGCAGAATGATTTGTTCATCCTCTGTTAACCCAAGCATGCTTTTCTACCTCGTAATTAATCGTCTATACTTATACAACAGGATAGCGACACAAGGATATTGGCCATGGATAGGTCGATAACGCGTATACTCTTAACGGGCGGGAGCAAGGAGGAAAATAATGCTTTTAAAACACTCATTGCTCATTATTTGCCGCCGCATTATCAAGCACTGGTTATACAAGATACTCACGATGCCTTGATCCAATTTGATGAGCATACCCCCGATTGTATTATGTTAAATGCCGATCCCACTCAGCAAGCGACTTTGGCATTGCTTGAAGCCTTTAAAAGAAAAGCTAAAAATAGCGTGATTATTTTATTAGTCAACGAAGATAAAACCATCCCACATGAAAAAATTAAAAAAGCAGGAGTCAATGGCATTTTAATTAAATCCCAACTCAGTGCTGAGGCATTGAAAATAGCAATTTTTGAAGCTAAAGCTCAGTTTAAATTTAATTATTATAAAAAATATCATCCTGCTGAGCGAAATTTTCTTCCCGAAAGTGAACAATTTACCGAGTTATTAACCCATGGCATTATGCATGCTAAACAGCGGCATCGTTTGCTGGCGTTAATGATCTGTGAAGTTAAATTATTAAAAAATAAGCGCAGTCAGCAACAAGAATTTACCCGCGCATTAGCAAAATATATTAGCAAGGTGGTGCGACATGTGGATATCGTGGGTATTCTCGATGAGAATAAGATTGGAATTATTTTAAATGACATGAATAAATTATTTGAATCTTCATCTGTTGCAGAAAGAATTTTAGAAAGCATACCAGGATTTCAGTTCAATGATATTGATTTAGACGAGTTTATTGTCAAACTCGGTATTGCAAATTTTCCCTTAGATGGAGAATGTACCGAGCTTCTCATCAATAACGCTAACAAAGCATTAGAATTTATTCGTAAAAAAAATATTAGCTTTTATCAAAATTTTTGTGAAACACCTCAACATAATTTTGATCAACAAAATATGATCCATGATGATTTGCACGATGCAGTAAAAAATGGTGAATTTTATTTAGTATTTCAACCTATTTTTGATCTTTATACAAAAAAAATTGTTAGTGTGGAAGCTTTGATTCGTTGGCAACATAAATATTTGGGTGATATTTTTCCTAATGAATTTATCCCCTATGCAGAACGTACTGGATTGATTGAGCCAATTGGTTGCTGGGTATTAGAAGAAACGTGTCGTCATTTTGATATATGGCAAAAAAATAATATAGGATTAGAGAAAATATTCATTAATATCGCCTCTCGTCAATTAAAACCGGATTTTATTACTTTATTTCATCACGTACTGAATAAACATCACATAGCCCCCCACCACATAGGATTTGATATTACGGATATTGCTTTAGTTAAAGATATTAAAAATACTCAGCAAGTGATCCAAGAATTACGTAGTATGTGTGTTGATGTTTATATTGATGATTTTGGACGAGGATTTTCAACCTTGGCTTACTTTGAATCATTACCTGCCAATGGCATTAAAATTGATCATGTCTTTACTCATGGACTTCCCGATAATCCCAGCGATGTTGCTGTGATTAGTTCCGTGATTAATTTAACTCAACGTTTAGGGGTGAAAGTGATTGCAGAAGGCATCGAAACAGTAGAACAATACGAATTTTTGCGCACACATCAATGCCAATATGGCCAAGGATATTTTCTCGGTAAACCCATGAAGAATGAAGAACTAATCGAATGTTTGAACGATAAAATCATTAATTAAAATTCTGGATCGTTTTTAGGGGGTGTTGACAATTCTACTCTGCAGGCCGTATCTCGTTGATTTTTTGTGCTCCGCTGCTCATTTACTTCGTGTAAACTGCGCGCTAGTGCTCAAAAATAACAAGCTACGTCTCAGCATAGCGAATTGTCAACACGCCCTATTATTGACTGACGTTAACTGCTTCGCCGATTAAAAAATATTTCATTAACTCACTGGGTTCAGAGCCTGCTGGCGTAACATTCACCCCGATGGTTACTAAACCATTGGCACCTAATGATGCGGCTAATGTTTTAGCGTAATTGAGGGTTTGTTGTTCTTGTGATGAATTAACCTGGTTAAAATGCATTTCCACGCGCACAAATCCTACGGATTGTGCTCCTGCGGGCAATTGATTATAAATTTTCAGTGATTGTGGGTTGGCTGGGGGCAGGTTTTTTTCAATGGCGGGTAAGGCAATACCAATCGGTTGCAAAGGGCCTATATCAGCGAGCCAATAAGTAATCACAAAGCCAAGCACGGCCATGATTACATAAACACTATATTCTTTCATCGTTTGTCGCATGATCTTATTTCCATGGGCAAAAAGCCATTGTAACGAAGTTTTAGCTGTTAATAAACATTCACTTCAGGAGTTAGTTCAACCTGAAATTGCTTTTTAATACTTGCTATTACCATTTGTGCTAAATTCCAAATTTCTTGCCCGTTGGCACCGCCATAATTGACTAACACTAAGGCATGTTCTTTATGAATGCCACAATTACCTTCGCGCCAACCCTTCAAACCATTTTGCTCAATTAACCAGGCTGCAGGAATTTTTACTTGAGTGTGATCGGCAACAGGATAATGAGGTAATTGCGGATACTGGTGTAATAATGATTGATAATGATTACGCGTAATAATGGGATTTTTAAAAAAACTGCCCGCATTGCCTAATTGTGCAGGGTCGGGCAATTTTTCTTGGCGGATTTGAATCACCGCATCGCTAATCGCACGTAGCGATAAATCTTTAATCTTCATTTTTTGCAATTGTGAGCGAATAGCCCCATATTCTATATTAAATGTATGTGAGTGTTTGGTTAAAGTAATCCAAATTTTACTAATCAAAAAATGTTTATACTCGGGCTGTTTGAAAATACTATGACGATAACTAAATTGACAATCTTGTTTGCTAAAATAAACTTTTTCACCAGTATATAAATTAATGGCCATTAATTGCTTAAATACTTGTTCAAACTCTACGCCATAGGCGCCAATATTTTGTAAAGGAGCTGCGCCAATGGTGCCTGGAATTAACGATAAATTTTCAATTCCTCCAAAATTGTGATCGATACAAAATTTCACTACCTCGTGCCAATTTTCTCCAGCAGCAATAGCGAGCGTCACCGTGTTTTCTGTTTCTTCACAGATGTCAATGCCACGAGAATTAACCTTCAGAACAGTACCAGGAAAATCGCGAGTTAATAAAATATTACTGCCTCCACCGAGGATTAAATACTTATCAGTAGATTTCACTGGCCAAAAATCTTCAGGGTGATTAATTTCTAAAAAATAACGTGCCTTCACGGGTAAATGAAAGGTATTTAAAGACGATAAATCCACCCATTCTTGGATTAATGACATCATACGTGACTCGTTGAATATTGCTGAAGACATCTTAGCATTTTTCACAGAAATGTTGCTATAAGGTCTTCAATGATGAATCGTTAAGAGCTTATCTACAGCGGTATTTAAATTAGCAAAAATTTCAATGTTACCAAGAGCGCGCACAGTCTCTTGATGTTTTAAACCATTTCCGGTTAATACCAGGATTGGTCGGGCGGAAACGGCGAGAGCGGCTTGTATATCTCTTAACGAATCACCAATCACGGGTACGTTTTGCAAATCACACGAAAAATAGTCAGCTAATTGTTGTAATAATCCAGGCTTAGGTTTGCGACATTCACACTGATCCTCGGGCAGATGGGGGCAATAGACAATTTTTGCAATTTTTCCGCCGTAAATTGCCACGTATTCCAATAGTTTTTCATGAATTTTAGTCAACATGGCCTTATCGTAATAGCCACGCGCTAAGCCCGATTGATTGGTGGCAATCGCCACGTCATAACCTTGCTGAGTCAATTTGGCGATGGCTTGCAAACTGCCTGGTATAGGTATCCACTCAGCCGGTGATTTAATATAGTCATCCGAGTCGTAATTAATGACACCATCACGATCAAGGATCACTAATTTTTTCATAATTAACCTTGTAACTCTGCAAGATTAGCAACAGTAGAAAACAACAGGTGTAATTGTTGTAAAATGGCTAAACGATTTTTTCGTAACGCTTCATCTTCTACCAAAACCATCACCTTATCAAAAAAAGCATCTACAGGTTCTTTTAACGTGGCTAATTGATTGAGTATGCCCACATAATCTTGAAGCGCTAACAAAGGTTGAAGGTGTTGTTGTAAATTTTGCATGGCAGAAACTAAATGTATTTCTTCGGACATTTGACACAATGTGCTATTCAAATCACACTGCCCATAGTGTTGTGCTTGTTTGGTTAAAATATTATGAACGCGTTTATGTGCGGCTGCTAAACTAATTGCGGCAGGTTGTTGTTGAAATTGTGCCATCGCTTGCAGACGCAAATCGATATCGTAGGGATTAAATAACGATTGGCTCATCACCGCTTGAATAACATCGGCATTAATCCCGTGTTCTTTATACCAAACGCGTTGGCGTTGATTGAAAAATTGTAGCACATCTTCAATGGCAGCTTGATTTAATTGAATGGAATTAAAGGCGTGTTGTTGTAAATAAACTAATAATTCTTTTAAATCGAGATTTAATTTTTTTTCAATAAGAATTCGTAATACGCCATAAGCTGCGCGGCGCAAGGCAAAGGGATCTTTGTCACTTGCGGGTAAACCTTTCGTGCCAATAATGCCTAGTAAGGTATCTAATCGATCACTGATTGCTACAGCATAGCTGATAGGTTGTGTGGGTAATTCATCGCCAGCAAAACGAGGATAATAATGTTCTTTGATGGACAAACAGACCAATGGATCTTCGGCATGGTGTTGCGCGTAATAATATCCCATCACGCCTTGTAATTCGGGAAATTCTCCCACCATGCTGGTTGTTAAATCGGCTTTAATTAATAATGCAGCACGTTGTGTAAGAGCAATATCGGCTGATAATTTTTCGGCAATTAAACTTGCTAACACTCCAATGCGTTCTGTTTTAGCAAATAGGCTGCCTAATTCTTGTTGAAAGGTAATATTTTTTAAATTGTCGATGCGATTAATTAATGCTTGTTGTTGATCGGTATGATAGAAAAAATCGGCATCGGCTAAACGTGCGCTCATCACGCGTTGGTTACCGGCGATCACTTGTTGTGGCTCGCGACTATTAATATTACTGACAGTAATGAAATAGGGTAACAAATGATTTTGTTGATCCAATAAGGCAAAACATTTTTGATGTTCGCGCATGGAGGTAATCAGCGCTTCGGGTGGAATTGCCAGAAATTTTTTATCAAAACTGGCTAATAATGCGCATGGCCATTCGACTAAATTACTGACTTCATCTAATAATGATTCATCAATGTGGACATGTGCGTGTTGTTGTTCGGCAATTGCCGTGATTTGTTGTTTAATAAGCGTGCGACGCTGATTTAAGTCGGCAATTACCTGTCCTTGTTGTGCTAGCACCTGTTCATAATCTTGTGCCTGTTTGAGAATTAATGCGGCTGGTGCTAAAAAACGGTGACCGTAAGTAACGCGATCGCTGTTTAAATTAAATAATTTTAAAGGAATAATATCATTATCCAACAAGGCGACAAGCCATTGCACAGGACGAGAAAACGTGACTGTGTCATTTCCCCAGCGCATGGTTTTTTTAATGCTGAGTTTTTTGAAAATCGTAGCGAGAATTTCTGGTAATAACTCACGGGTTTTTTTGCCGGATTGTTGTTGACGATAACAAAGCCATGCGCCTTCTGCCGTTTCTACTTTGCTAAGTTCACTAAATTCAACGCCACAGGAACGCGCAAATCCTAATGCCGCTGGTGTGGGATTACCATGTTCATCCACCGCAGCTTTTAACGCAGGTCCTTTACGTTCAATGTGACGATCGGGTTGTTGAAGGGCAATATTGTGAATCAATAGCGCTAAACGTCTGGGCGTTGCAAAAATTTTTATATCATCAAAGTTAATTTCTTGGGATTTTAATAATTCACTGCCATATTGGTGTAATTGCTGACTTAAATTTTCTAAAATTTTTGCAGGGAGTTCTTCACAACCCAGTTCGAATAAAAAATCACTCATGCTAATTCCTTACACATCGGAAATCCCAATTGTTCGCGGGATTGATAATACGCATTCGCAACCCGACGTGTTAATTGACGTATTCGTAATATATACGCCTGGCGTTCGGTAACGGAAATCGCATAACGCGCGTCGAGTAAATTGAATAAATGGGAGGCTTTTAACGCCATTTCATAGGCGGGCAAGGGTAAGCCTATTTCACATAAGCGTTGTGATTCGGATTCGCAGTGGTTAAATTGTTGAAATAAAATATCGGTATTGGCTTGTTCAAAATTATAGGTCGACATTTCAATTTCATTTTGGAGAAACACATCGCCGTAGGTGATTTTTCCCAGATGACCATCCGCCCAAATTAAATCGAATATATTGTCTTTGCCTTGAATATACATGGCAAGACGTTCTAATCCATAGGTAATTTCGCCGGTGACGGGTTTGCATTCTAAGCCACCGATTTGTTGAAAATAAGTAAATTGCGTGACTTCCATACCATTTAGCCACACTTCCCAACCTAATCCCCACGCACCTAAAGTGGGTGATTCCCAATTATCTTCGACAAAACGAATATCGTGGATTAACGGATCGAAACCTAAATAGATTAAACTGTCGAGATACAATTGTTGAATATTTTTGGGGGAAGGTTTAATCACCACTTGCAATTGATAATAATGTTGCACACGATTGGGATTTTTTCCGTAACGCCCATCGGTGGGTCGCCTTGAAGGTTGAACATAGACGGCCGCCCAAGGTTCAGGACCTATCGCCCGTAAAAAAGTGGCAGGATGAAAGGTGCCAGCCCCCACTTCTAAATCCAAGGGTTGCATTAACGCACAACCTTGTTGCCCCCAAAAATCTTGCAGCGCTAAAATCATGCCTTGAAATGTTTTAAGATTATACTGATTTTTCATCGGAATATTTTTTATCCTTTGCAAATATGCGGTGGCCCGGATTGACCGTAGCCTGGATTGAACTTTGTTCAATCCAGGATCGACGTTTAACAAGTTCTGATCCTGGATTTAACGAAGTTCAATCCAGGGTACGTAATTAATGGATCGCTTGAATGGCAGCAACTAATTTATCTTCGCTGGTTGCGCCTGGAATTAAGGTTGCTTGCAATTCTTCGGCGGATGCTGCTTTGCCTTCAACCGGAGTTTTAGCGATCACAAAAGCGGGTGTGCCTTGTAACCCTAATTGCGAAGCCAATTTAAAGTTTTGATTGATTAAATCCATAATTTCTTTGGCTTTCATGTCTTGCTGCAATTTATCGACATTGAGGCCTAATTTTTTGGCAATGTTCAAGACATCTTGGTTGCTCATATTAGAATTGGCTTTCATTAATGCTTCGTGAAACGCTGCATAATGATCACCTTGTTGTTGAGCGGCTAATGCCGCTTGCGCCGCAAATAAGGAAGGGCCGCCAAAAATAGGCCATTCTTTATAGACTACGCGTAAGTGCGGATATTTTTTCATTAAGTTATTTATGATTGGCGTCATGTCTTTGCAATGAGGACAGCGATAATCAAAAAATTCCACTAAACTGATATGGCCTTTAGCATCGCCAATCACCGGAGTACCTTTACCATAAAATAAATCGCTAGCAATTTTAGGAATGGCTTTTAAGGCGGCGTCGCGCATTTTTTTCTGCTGTTGGACTTGTAAGGCTTGGGACGCTTCCACCAATACTTGAGGATTATTAACTAAATAATCATGAACAATGGTTTGAATGGCTTGAGTTTGTTCGGGAGTAAAACTTGTAGAACTAGCAAAAACATTCAGTATTGCAAAAATCAATCCAAAAACCGAAATAAAGGCATATTTTTTCACAGTGAAATCCTCATAATCATGGAATGGTTACCCTAATGCGAAGCGAGAAATAAGTCAACGTCTTGAGTCCAAAATATTAAACGCTACAATAGGCTTTAGCTAACGTTATTAAGAAAGGTATTTTCATGCAACAAGCAACACCATATCAACCACAACATCATATTCGGGTGATAACAGCAACTTCCTTATTCGACGGGCATGATGCAGCCATTAATATTATGCGTCGCGTCATTCAAGATACTGGGGCAGAAGTGATCCACCTCGGGCATAATCGTTCGGTGAATGAAGTGGTGAATGCCGCCATTCAAGAAGATGTGCAAGCCATTGCGGTAAGTTCCTATCAAGGTGGACATGTCGAATATTTTCACTACATGATGCAATTACTACAAAAAGCCAATGCCAACATTAAAGTATTTGGCGGCGGCGGCGGGGTGATTGTGCCTAGCGAAATTGAGCAAATCCAAAAATTTGGTGTGAGTAAAATTTTTTCGCCGGAAGATGGTCGCCATCATGGTTTGCAAGGCATGATCAATGAATTAATGCGGCTAAGTGATTTTGTTCCAGAATTAAATTTAGACTATACCTTAAAAAATATTCATTATACCCAACCAGGCTTACTTGCTCGTGCGTTAACTACGCTGGAATTAGTCCATGAAGGGAAGGCACAATTACCTGCTAGCCTGCAAACGCTATTAAATCAGGATACTCATCTTCAAATTCCGGTGATAGGCTTAACTGGAACGGGAGGTGCTGGAAAATCATCATTAGCGGATGAACTTGTCACACGATTTTTGCATGATTTTCAAGATAAACATATTGCCATTTTATCGGTTGATCCCTCGCGTCGTCGTACTGGAGGCGCATTACTGGGCGATCGTATTCGCATGAATTCGTTAAAAAATCCACGGGCGTTTATGCGCTCGTTTGCCACGCGTCAAGTGGGTTGCGAAATTTCTCCGGCCTTGCCAGATGCGATTAAGCTTTGCCAATTAGCCGGATTCGATTTAATTTTAGTGGAAACCGCGGGCATTGGCCAAGGCGATGCGGCAATTGTGCCATTGGTGGATAAAACGATATATGTGATGACCGCAGAATATGGTGCTGCTTCGCAATTAGAAAAAATTGATATGATTGATTTTGCAAATTTTATTGCGATTAATAAATATGAACACAATGGTTCTGAAGATGCTTTGCGGGCAGTGCGCAAACAATATCAGCGCAATCACAAACTCTTCAATGATGATCTGGAATCCATGCCAGTATATGGCACGATTGCGGCAAAATTTAATGATAGTGGTGTGACGGCATTATATTATGATGTGATTGCTTCTTTAAATAAAAATACTTGGCAGTCACACTACTCACAACCGTTAAGTAAAGTTACGAATGCAAAAACCGTGGTTATTCCCAGCCAATCGGCACGCTATTTAGCGGATATTGCGCAGACCATTCGCGATTATCATCAACAAGTCGAAAAAGAAGCACAATTAGTGGAAGCCGTTTGGCAATTAGAAAATAGTTTAAAATTAATTGGCGAAAATCAAACGCTGCAACAAAAATTACAACAGATCCAACAACAAATTCATCCAGAAAGTCATCAAGCGTTAACGCAGTTTGATAAAATTGCTGAGGATTATCAACAAAAAGAATTTACCTATCACGTTCGCGAAAAAGAATTTCGTGTGCCCTTATATCATGTCTCGTTATCCGGTTTAAATATTCCTAAAATTGCTTTACCACGTTATCGTAACCCTGGTGATCGCTTGCGCTGGATTTTAAAAGAAAATGTGCCAGGTTATTTTCCCTATACCGCGGGGGTATTTCCGTTTCGTCGTAACGATGAAGATCCCACGCGCATGTTCGCCGGTGAAGGTGATGCCAAACGCACCAATGAACGATTTAAATTTTTATCGAAAAATTCACCAGCTAAACGCTTATCAACCGCTTTCGATTCTGTAACCTTATATGGAGAAGATCCCGCGAAACGTCCTGATATTTACGGCAAAGTGGGAACGTCTGGAGTTTCAATTTGTACTTTGGAAGATATGAAATTATTATACGATGGCTTTGATTTATGCGCGCCAAATAATTCAGTATCAATGACAATTAACGGACCGGCACCGATTATTTTAGCTTTCTTTTTAAATACCGCAATTGAACAACAAGCCCAATTATTTATTCAGCAACATAATCGGCAACCGAACGATCAAGAATATAGAGAATTAAAAGCCCATGCGTTACGCAATGTGCGAGGAACTGTGCAAGCGGATATTTTAAAAGAAGACCAAGGACAAAATACGTGTATTTTTGCCATTGATTTTGCTTTAAAAATGATGGGTGACATTCAAGAATATTTTATTGAACATCAAATTCGTAATTTTTATTCAGTTTCTATTTCAGGTTATCACATTGCTGAAGCGGGCGCGAATCCCATCAGTCAAGCGGCATTTACCTTGGCCAATGGCTTTACCTTTGTCGAATATTATTTGGCACGCGGCATGAATATTAATGAATTTGCACCCAATTTATCGTTTTTCTTTTCGTTATCGATGGACCCTGAATATGCAGTAATTAATCGTGTTGCACGACGCATTTGGGCGATTGCGATGCGTGATCGTTATCATGCTGATAGTCGTTCACAAAAATTAAAAGCGCATATTCAAACCAGTGGACGTTCATTGCACGCGCAAGAAATTCAATTTAACGATATTCGCACCACCCTCGAAGCATTAACGGCGCTGTATGATAATTGCAATTCTCTTCATACGAATTCCTTCGATGAAGCCATCACCACCCCCACGGAAGAATCGGTGCGACGCGCACTTGCGATCCAATTAATTATTAATAAAGAATATGGTCTTTATAAAAATGAAAATGCCACGCAAGGTTCTTTTATTATTGAAACCTTAACCGATTTAGTCGAAGAAGCCATTTTACAAGAATTTGAACGACTGAGTTCACGCGGTGGGGTCTTAGGCGCCATGGAATTGGGTTATCAACGCAGTAAAATTCAAGAAGAATCCTTGTATTATGAACGACGCAAAGTCTCAGGAGAATACCCGATTGTGGGTGTTAACACCTTCATCAATCCCGATATGGATGTTCACGCCGAAACGGCTAAATTAGAATTACGTCGCGGTACGGCGGAAGAAAAGGAATCGCAAATTACTCGCTTAGAGGCTTTTCAAACAAAACATCAAGCAGAATCCTCTCAAGCGTTAGCAAGGCTCCAAAAAACCGTAATTGAAAATGGCAATGTCTTTGCAGAGTTAATGGAAACCGTAAAATGCTGTTCTCTTGGCCAAATCACCCAAGCACTATTCAACGTCGGCGGCGAATATCGACGCAATATGTGAGCCGTGAAATTGCAACGAAGCGTAGCCTGGATCGGCGCCGTAGCGGCGTAGCCTGGAACGGAGCGTAGCGAAGATCCAGGATAAAAACCAGAAAAACTCTCAAATAATTAATACCATACTGAAAAATAAAATATTTTTATTATTTGGATCCTGGATCTACGCTGCGCTCCGTTCCAGGCTACGCCGCTACGTTCCAGGTTCACTGGCACCAAAATAATTCTTTTTGCCATAGTGAGTTAATATTCATCTGTTAAAATCTCAAATTAATACATACGGTTTTAGATAAATGTATAGCCAAATCACAGGGCAATTAGAAAATAGCTTATTAAATGATGTTAGATTCTTATATAAAAGATTTCAAGAATTAATTAAATTAAAAAATACAGAAGATAATATTAATATTGTTAATAAACTTAATAATAATTTCGAAAATTGCCCCAAAAATGAACTTCAAAAAATCAAAGATGAGCTGTTAGCAGAGATTAATTATATTGAATATGAATTAATTTCAAGAAAGGATGAAGAACCCGAACCCGAAAGCTCACCCCCTACCCACTATGATCCCGAACTAGCGGATATATTTCAAACGATAGATAATTCCTCTCAGGATGAGCAGGCCACACATAACGGACAACAAATAATTTCTATTGATGAACTTAATACCAAAGAAGAGTTTTTGAAATCAGTGATATTTAATGATGATTCTATTAGCAAGTGTAGGAACTTATACGATTATCTTTCATCTAAAATTACTAATCCCAAAAATATTTGGCATATCTACGCGGTGAAAATTATTATTAATAGTATTAATCATTATTATCCTAATAACCGGTTCACTGATTTTGACCCCTCATTTTTTCAGCGTCAATTCAATATAGATGCAAAACCCAAAAAAAGTATTTTAAAAAAACATGGCGGTTCAATATCCGAGTCACAAATTAAGAAAAAACTTGCTTTCCGACCCGATAAAAAACTTATTAAAGAGTTTTCAATAAATATAAACAAAATTGGTTTTGTGATGGATATAATAAAGTGCATTAAGGAAATTCTGACTCTAATTGAAAATGATAATTCTTTACTAGATTTAATGGTTAATAAGGTTGATAACAATAAAACAGATATTACAGTTAGAAATTATCTTGATTGTTCTGTTCGCTACAGACCAACACATAG
This sequence comes from Legionellales bacterium, assembly GCA_026125385.1. Taxonomy (NCBI): domain Bacteria; kingdom Pseudomonadati; phylum Pseudomonadota; class Gammaproteobacteria; order Legionellales; species Legionellales bacterium. The sequence continues at coordinate 5,435 of JAHCLG010000002.1, read as the reverse complement.
TCGATTTATAAAAATTTTACAAGCAATTAATAGAAGTATTGTCTCTAAACATCCCAATGATAAAGAGACTATTCTATTAAAATCATTTAGCCAATGCAGCTCTCTCTTGGAGTATATCGATGTTAATATCCATAAATTTTTGATGCTTGATTCAGGTAATCTTGTTACCTGTTCAGAAATAGAATTTTTATTAAAGGATATTAAAGAAAAATATGAGATTTTAATCAAAAGGAAAGATGAAATTTTCGAACAGCAAGTAATAGAGGATGATTTTGAACATGCTCGTTTAGTGCCTCTTTATAAAAATAGAAATATTAAGATTAAGATTAAGATTAAAAACCTTCTTAAAGAAATTCAAAATGTTAACTCTATCTTGTTAAAGATAATTATTGCCAACACTGAGCTACTTCTAGACCTGTCTTACGACTTAATTTATTCAGAACAAATCGCGGTAAGTAAAAGTCAGGGTTTAGATAATGAGTATGGTAAACTAGAAAAGTATTTTAATTCTTTTAAAGAAACCCGGGCTGAAAAATTTTATCCAAAATGTCATTTTCGTTCTTATGATTTACTATTAAGTTGCATTCGTGGTTTCTTATCTAGTAGAAATATAGTTTGTGATAATTTTTCCGAAATAGAAATTTTTCATAAATTTAATCAAATCATGACTTCAATAACAAACAGTGATAATCATAATATACCGCTGGTTTTTAAGAATATTAGTAAAGAGCATTCAATGTCAAAAATAATTTTATTAAATTGTATTGATAGTTTGTTGTCAAGGTATAGGAATCTAATTAATACAAGATCGCAAAACGAAAATAATAATCTTGAAGAATTTAGTTCGGAATACCAATCATTGTTGAGTGAAGATAGCATAAAAAACATCTCTATTGAAAAATTAGAACAACTCAAATCCAGTTTGGAAGATACTATTGTAGTATTAAATGAATCTAATTTTGAGGAAAGTATAGGAATTTTTAATCAATCTTATCCAGATAATGGACAGTGTACTAATTTAAAACCCAAACAATGAAATGAACCGTAGCCTGAATCATAGCGGCGTAGCCTGGAACGTAGCGCAGCGGAGATCCAGGATAAAAAAATCAGAAAAACTATCAAATAATTAATCCATGTTAAAAAATTGGTTTTTACCCTGGATCTTCGCTGCGCTACGTTCCAGGCTACATTGCTACGCTCCGTTCCAGGCTACGTGCTTTGACCCAAGTTTATTTATCCCAGCATATTGGTTGGGGGTGTTTTATTTTTTACGACGGATTGGATGGTGGTGGTGTAGCTCACAATAATTAAACCATCTCGTGTTTGATTAGGATCGACTCGCGAAATGACTATGGTGGCGAGTAATGATTGATGACGATAGCTGCCATCGAATCCGCGAAAATAGACACTCAAGGGTAAGGAGACTGCCCAGCTAAAATGGCCTTGAATAATGCCTTTGCGTAAAATGCGAATCGTTCCACGCGTGCTTGCTGAAACGCGTAAACGGCGCTTTTGAATTTGTTCAGGCGTACCATAGCGAATTAATGTGGGTGAAAATTGTTTCCAGGCTTCTTCAGTAAAAAAACTTGAGCTAATCGTGACTTGCTGTTGATAATTTTGATAATCAAAATTAAACGGAAGTGCTGCAATTTTTTTAATCCATTGTGAAATAAACGCGTCAGAATATTCTGGGGTGGCATAGGGATTGATGTGAGAGGGTGCTGCGTTTGCTGGTGATGGTTTTACCTGTTCAGTAGCCCATAAGGGTGTTAGTATTAATAAACTCGCAACGACGAGTGCAAATAAAATTTTTTTCATCATAAGTTCCTTATCCAATTAAGTAAGTTCCCGTACCACAGGCTAATAATTCCTGGGTTTCATTGTAGAATTCCATTTTGGTGACTGCGACTTTATTTCCCCCGCGCAAGATCGCAGCAGTGGCATGAAAACGTTCGCCCCGTCCTGGTCGCAAGTAATCCACGCGAATATCGATGGTACCAACTTTGGCTAATTTAGCAGCTTGTTGTTCAAATGATAAATCTTCGACTCGCGAATAAAGATTATACATGGCGATTACTCCACCCACGGTATCGAGTACCGAAGAAATCACACCGCCGTGTAAAATCCCTTGAATATGATTACCAATAAATTGTGGTTGTTTTGCTAGACTCACAAGAGCTCGCTCGTGAGAAATATCATCAATTTTTAAATTTAAAAATCGACTGAATGGAATAGATTCCATGACTTGTTTAACCAGTTGTTTGAATTGTTCAGCGGACATGCTATCTCTCAATTTTTAATTTTGTCGAAAATTACAAAGCTATAATCATAGGGATTTTTATCGTCTGCTGAATATTCCTCACGCGAGATAATTTCCCAAGCATCACTATCCCATTCAGGAAAAAAAGTATCGCCAGGAACTTCGGCATCGATAAAGGTTAAATACATGCGATCGGCAATCGTTAAACTTTCGCGATAAATATGAGCACCACCAGTGATCATAATTTCAGGTTCCTGTTTGACTAGTTCAATCGCCGCAGTTAACGAATGAACAACATCACAGCCCGCAGCTTGATAATTGCGATTGCGAGTAACAATAATATTACGACGTTGCGGTAGCGGTTTACCTAAACTTTCAAACGAGCGTCGTCCCATAATCACGGGTTTATATAAGGTTTTTTCTTGAAAAAAGGCTAAATCGTTTGGCATGTGCCAGGGTAATTGGTTTTGATAACCAATTACCCGATGATGTGCGAGAGCGGCGATTAATGAAATCATTATTTTTTATCAGCGCTAATCGATTTACCATTTGAAATCATGTAATGAATGGTGGCAGCGAGTTCTTCATCGCTGCAAGTAGTACAAGTGCCTTTCGCTGGCATGGCATTAATGCCTTTGATGGCTTGCGCTAGCATAGCCGCAAATTTTTCTTCAGGCGTATTACCTGCATTAGCCTTTAATTTCGCATTCCAGGCCTCTTTATCGCCAAATTTTGGCGCACCTGCGATACCCGCATCGTGACAAAGTTTGCAATGTGCCGTATAAATTTCTTGGGCACGGGTGAGAGTCACTTTACTCGTCGTCGTCGGGGTATTATCGGTTTTGGGCGCTGGTGCATTTTTGGCATTATCTGGAGTTGCTGGTGCTTCTTTAGCGACAGCCACATTGCCAACGGGTTTAATCCGCTCGGCAATAGCGTGCTTGGAATCGTTGTTTTCATAACCAAACGATAAAGCGACTAAACTTAAGCCTGCAATAAAAAACATAAGATGACGTAACATTGAAGTTCCCCTTCCATAGACGGATTGTAAAAACCCGAGTATCATACACCTCCTTGCGCTTGGCGCAAAATTTCTTAGCAATGCGCCCGTAGCTCAGCTGGATAGAGTATTGGCCTCCGAAGCCAAAGGTCGGTGGTTCGAGTCCACTCGGGCGCGCATTTCAATTGTTTTAATTCAGGAATATTTTCATGAATTTTACCAACGCGCTGACGCAATTGCTCAATATTCAATATCCCATTTTATCCGCGCCGATGGCCAATGTGGCTGGTGGTAAGTTAGCGAGTGCGGTAACCAAAGCGGGGGGGTTAGGATTTATTGGCGGAGGATATTGTCATGAAGCATGGATTAAACAAGAATTGCAATATGCCCTACCACGTCAATTTGGAATTGGTTTTATTACTTGGCGTTTAGCAGAATTTCCGGCAGTTTTAGATCTGGCGATTGCCCATCAACCGCGTGCGATTTTTTTATCGTTTGGAAATATTGAACCGTTTGTTGAAAAAATTAAAGCCGCAAATATTATGTTAATTTGCCAAGTGCAAACCGTCGCGCAAGCGCAACAAGCACAAGAATTTGGTGTCGATATTATTGTGGCGCAGGGCAGCGAAGCAGGTGGGCATGGTGCGAGTCGTGGTAGTTTTACGTTAATTCCCGCGATTGTGGATGCAGTGAAAAATATTCCCGTTGTAGCCGCCGGTGGCATAGCAGATGGTCGCGGGTTAGCGGCAGCATTTATGTTAGGCGCCACAGGTGGATTATTAGGAACGCGTTTTTATGCCTCGCCAGAAGCCTTGGGATCTGTGCAAGCAAAACAACGTTTAATTGCTGCAAGTGGAGATGATACTTTTCGTTCAACTATTTTTGATTTTGCGCGAGGCTTAACGTGGCCCCAACCTTACACTGCACGTGCGCTGAAAAATCAATTCACTCAACAGTGGGAAAATAAAGACAATCTCAAACAAAAAATCGATAAAAAAATTCAGCAGGAATATCAGCAAGCGGTCGATAACAATAATTATGATATTGCTGGCATTTTTGCCGGCGAAAATCTCGATTTAATCCACGAAATTTTATCAGCAGAAGAAATTATTAATAAAATTATGCAAGAATTTAAAGCGACACTCAAAACAATTGAATAAGGTGATACGCAGGCTCTTCGTAGGGATGAGCGTCTTTTAAGGCTTGAATAATAGATTTTAAATCTTGATGCGCGCAAATCATTTCTAATTTAATTTCTTCCACATATTCAAGTTGATTTAATTGACCAATAGCGGGTTGACTGTGTTCAAGTGGGCGAAATTGACCTACCCCTTGCGTTTGCCAACAACATTGATCGTAATGTTTAAATTTTCCTGCACCCGCAGCAAACAAGGCCGATTTTACTTTTTCTACAGCATTCATTGGGACATAAACACCTAAAAGATAATTAATCGCTGTCATCATCATGCTCACTCTATCGGCTATATAAAGTTTGTACTAACCAATCACCTATCATACGAATTTCCTCAGCACACACACTGTGTTCCATCGCAAACGTTTGCCAATCCACTCGATAATTCAATTTTTGTAATTGATCGCGAGATAGTTCGCCAAATTTTAAGGGGACTATCGGATCGTATACGCCATGAATTTGCAGAATGGCTGTTTCGTCTGAGGTTGCTAGTGGAATATCGGCAGGTAACGGTAAATAACAGGATAATGCTAATATACCGGCTAATTTTTCTGGAAAACGCAAACCGGTATGCAGTGCCATCGCGCCGCCTTGAGAAAACCCTGCGAGTACAATATTATTTGCCGGAATTCCTTGTTCAATTTGGGTGGTAATTAATTGTTGAATCATTAATTCTGAGGCTAAAATGCCTTCGCGATCGACGCGGGCATTCAAATCGAATCCGCTAATATCATACCAACCGCGCATGGCAAAACCATTATTAATAGTAATTGGGCGGACTGGCGCATGCGGGAAAATAAACCGTATTCCAGGCGTTGAAGGTAACCGCAGCTCTGGCACAATCGAGGCAAAATCGTGGCCATCGGCACCTAATCCATGCAACCAAATTACCGCATAGTGGATGGGTGAGCCGTGGTGAATAATAATTTCTTGTTCATTCATGCAATATTTACCTTCATCAAGCGGGATAATCTCAGTAGGCA